>JBKPQU010000321.1:0-5083 GCA_046734255.1 Actinomycetota bacterium | reverse complement strand
CTCCACGACCGCGAGCACCGCGACCTCGCCGCCGGCGAGGACGAAGTCGCCCAGGCTGAGCAGCCGGACCGGCATCAGCTCCGCGGCCTCCTCGAGCACCCGCTCGTCGATCCCCTCGTACCGGCCGCAGGCGAACGCCAGCCACGGCAGGGCGGCCAGCTCCCGGGCGCAGGCCTGGGTGAACGGCGGACCCGAGGGGGTCGGCACCAGCAGCGTCGGGACGGCGTCGTGCGCGCCGAGCGCCGCGCGACCCCGGGCGAGCACCTCCGCCAGCGCCTCCCCCCAGGGCTCCGGTCGCATCACCATGCCCGCGCCGCCCCCGGCCGGGGTGTCGTCGACCGTCCGGTGCCGGTCGGAGGTGTGATCCCGCAGGTCGTGCACGACGACCTCGACCAGCCCGGCGCGCCGGGCCCGCCCGATCAGCGACACCTCCAGCGGGGCCAGGTACTCGGGGAAGATGGTGACGACGTCGATGCGCATACGTGCCGGTCAGGCGCCGTCCCCGCCGGATGGGCGCGACGGCTGCGGCTCCGTCACCCCGGAAGACCGCCGCTGTGCGTGGGTGTCGGCCGGCGGCGGGTGCCCGCCGGCGACGTCGCCGCCGTCGTGGTCCTTCGCGGGGTCGTCCTCGGGCTCGTCGAGCAGGCCCACCGGGGCGCTGACCACGACCCGCCGGGTCTCCAGGTCGACGTCGGGGACCAGCGCCTTGACGAACGGCACCAACCGCTCGTGACCGGCCGGACGCCGGACCACGAGCAGGTCCTGGGCGGGAAGGTGCTCGATGCCCACGACCTCGCCCAGCAGCGCTCCGTCCACGTCGTGCACGGCCAGGCCGACCAGCTGGTGGTCGTACCAGGCGTCCGGCTCGTCCACCTCGTCGGGCACCTCGGCCTCGACCAGCGCGTCGCGCATCGCCTCGGCCGCAGTCCGGTCGCGCACCTCGGCGAAGCCGAGCAGGAACGTCTCGCGGTGGATCCGGACCCGGGTCACGGTCAGCGTGGTCGGCAGCCCGGAGGCGATCAGCTCGCGGTGCCGGGCGCCGTCGCTGACGAACAGCCTGGCCCCGGGCACGAACCGCTGCTCCGGGACGTCGGTGCGCAGCTCGACCGTGACCTCGCCGAGGATGCCGTGCGCCCTGCCGATCCGTGCGACGACCAGGCGCATGGCGTCCTCCTCCCAGCGCTACGCAGCGGGTGACGGGTGCCGGCGGCCGGGGCCGTCAGCGCGCCCGGTCGACGTCAACGACGTCCACCCGGACCGGTGCCCCGTCGGACAGGGCCTTGACCACGGTGCGCAGCGCGCTCGCCGTCCGCCCCGATCGGCCGATCACCCGGCCGAGATCGTCGGGATGCACGCGCACCTCCAGCAGCGTGCCGCGTCGCAGCGGCTTGCTGCGCACCTTGACGTCGTCAGGGTGCGAGACGATCCCCCGTACGAGGTGGTCCAGGGCGTCGACGAGCACGTCAGCCCTCGGTCGCCTCGGTCGGCGCCGACGGCGTGTCGCCGTCGTCCCCCTGGGTGGAGGCCGCCGGCTGCTCGGCGGCTCCATCGGGGGCTCCCTCGGCGGCACCCTCGGCGGCACCCTCGGCGGCTACGGCCTCGGCAGGGGCGTCCGTCGACTCCTCGGCCTTCGGTTCGACCCGCTCCTCCGGCGCCTCCACGGCCTTGCGGGCGCGCTTGGGTCGGGTCGTCGTGGCGGCGTCTTTCGGCTCCCCCATCGCCTCCTTGGCGGCGGCCTCGAACACGGCCTTCTTGTCCGGCTTGGTGGCGGCCACCTGCAGCGTTCCCTCGCTGCCTGGCTCCCCCTTGAACCGCTGCCAGTCGCCAGTGATCTTCAGGATGGCCAGCACCTGCTCGGTCGGCTTCGCGCCGACGCCGAGCCAGTACTGCGCGCGCTGCGAGTCAACCTCGATGTAGCTCGGGTTCTCGACGGGGTGGTACTTCCCGATCTCCTCGATCGACCGCCCGTCGCGCTTGCTCCGTGCGTCGGCGACGACGATGCGGTAGTAGGGCGCGCGGATCTTGCCCATCCTCTTCAGACGGATCTTTACGGCCACGTGTGTGGTGTCTCCTTGTTCGTGCAGGGGTAGGCAGTCGGACCGTCGGGTGGGGAGCCGGCGGCCGCCAGGCCTGTGGACCCGGCCACGCGCGGTGAGAGGGGCCGCACGGACCGGGTTCGGCGGTCCATTGTGCCAGAGATCGACCGGGATCAGCCGACCGGACGGCCGCGCAGCACCACGAGGCGGGGATGGGCGAGCACGCGGACGTCGTCGCGGGGGTCGTCGTCGTAGATCACGAGGTCGGCCTCCGCGCCCTCCTCCAGCCCCGGCCGGCCCAGCCAGGACCGTGCGGACCAGCAGGCCGCGTCCAGCGCGGTCGCCACCGGCAGCCCGGCGGCCACCAGCTCGGCGACCTCCCGCGCCACCAGCCCGTGCGGCAGCGAGCCGCCGGCGTCCGTGCCGACGTAGATCGGGATCCCGGCCTCGTACGCCTGGCGCACGGTGTCCAGCCGGCGGGCGTGCAGCCTCCGCAGGTGCGCCGCCCAGACCGGGAACCTCTCCTCCCCGCCCGACGCGATCTGCGGGAACGTCGCGATGTTGATCAGGGTCGGCACGATCGCCACCCCCTGCGCCGCGGCCTGCGCCCGGGTCCGGTCCTCCAGCCCGCAGGCGTGCTCGATGCAATCGATGCCGGCGTCGAGCAGGTCCGGGAGGCAGTCCTCGCCGAAGCAGTGGGCGGTGACCCGGGCGCCCGCGGCGTGCGCGGTCTCCATCGCGGCCCGCAGCGCGCCCGCCGGCCAGCACGGCGTGAGGTCGCCCACCTCACGGTCGATCCAGTCGCCGACCAGCTTCACCCACCCGTCCCCGCGGGCGGCCTCCTGGGCGACGTAGGCGGGCAGGTCCTCCGGCTCGATCTCGTGCCCGATGCCTCGCAGGTAGCGGCGGGTGCGCGCGATGTGGCGGCCGGCCCGGACGATCCGCGGGAGGTCTGGCGCGTCGTCGATCCACCGGGTGTCGGCGGGCGTGCCGGCGTCGCGGATCAGCAGCGAGCCGGCGTCCCGGTCGGTGGAGGCCTGGCTCCTCTGGGTCGCCTCGTCGACCACGCCGTCGCGGTCCAGGCCGATGTGGCAGTGCGCGTCGACCAGGCCGGGCAGGACGACGCCGTCGACGGGGACCGCCTCCACCCCGGCGGGCCGGTCCAGGCTGATCCGCCCGCCCACCACCCAGGCCTCGTCCAGTACCTTCTCGGGACCGCACAGCACCCGCCCGCGCAGGTGCAGCACGGGTGCGGCACCTCGCGCGCTCTCGCCCACCGGCGCAACCTATCCCGGCCCGCGGCCCGTGATCAGCGGCCGAGGAACTTCTCGAAGCCCGGCGGGAGCTCCACGTCGGCGGGGTCGACGCCGGCGGGCTGCCCGCCGCCCAGCCCGAACGCCGCGCCCGAGCCCTGCCCCGAGCCCTGCCCGGCGACCCGCTTCGCCGCGTCGCGCTCCTGCTGCGCGCGCTTGGCCGGGTTGCCGGACTTGGACTTGCCCTTGCGCGCAGGCGGGGCGCTGCGACCGCGGGACTTCTTGCCGCCGCCTCCCATGCCGGGAAGCCCGGCCATGCCCGGCATCCCCGGGAGGCCGCCCAGCCCCTTGCGCATCTGGCGCATCATCTTCTGCGCCTGGCCGAACCGGTCCAGCAGCTGGTTGATGTCGCTCACCGAGGTCCCCGAGCCGCGCGCGATGCGCATCCGCCGGGAGCCGTTGAGGATGCGCGGGGTTCGGCGCTCCTGCGGCGTCATCGAGGTGATGATCGCCTCGATCCGGTCCATCTCGCGCTCGTCGAAGCTGTCCAGCTGCTCGCGCAGCTCGCCCATGCCGGGCAGCATCCCGAGCATCTTCTTCAGCGAGCCCATGTTCCGCAGGGCGGCCAGCTGCGCGAGGAAGTCCTCGAGCGTGAAGTCCTCCTCGGCGGCGAACTTCGCCGCCATCTTCTCCGCCTGCTCGGCGTCGAAGGCCCGCTGCGCCTGCTCGATCAGGGTGAGCACGTCACCCATGTCGAGGATCCGGGACGCCATCCGGTCGGGGTGGAAGAGCTCGAAGTCCTCCACCTTCTCCCCGGTGGAGGCGAACATCACCGGGCGGCCGGTCACGCCGACCACGGACAGCGCCGCCCCGCCGCGCGCGTCACCGTCCAGCTTGGCCAGCACGACGCCGGTGAAGCCGACGCCGTCGAGGAAGGCCTGCGCCGTGTTCACGGCGTCCTGGCCGATCATCGCGTCGACGACGAAGAGGATCTCGTCGGGTGCCACGGCGTCCCGGATGTCGGCCGCCTGGCGCATCATCTCCTCGTCCACCCCGAGGCGGCCGGCGGTGTCGACGATCACGACGTCGTACTGCTTCTCCCGGGCGAACTCCACGCCGCGGCGGGCGACCTCCACCGGGTCGCCGGGCGCGAGACCGGCACCGGACGGCGCGCCCGCGCCGGAGGTCGTCCCGGGGTGCGGCGCGAACACCGTGACACCCGCCCGCTCGCCGACCACCTTCAGCTGGTCCACCGCGTTCGGCCGTTGCAGGTCGCAGGCCAGCAGCAGCGGGGTGTGGCCCTGCTCCTTCAGCCAGTGGCCCAGCTTGCCGGCCAGCGTGGTCTTCCCCGTGCCCTGCAGGCCGGCCAGCAGGATGACCGTCGGCGGCGTCTTGGCCAGCCGCAGCCGCCGGGTCTCCCCGCCCAGCACGGTGACCAGCTCGTCGTGCACGATCTGGACGACCTGCTGCGCAGGGTTCAGCGCCTGGGACACCTCCACGCCCAGCGCGCGTTCCCGGATCTCGGCGGTGAACTGCCGCACCACCGGCACCGCGACGTCGGCGTCCAGCAGCGCCCGGCGGATCTCGCGGACCGTGGCGTCGACGTCGGCCTCGGACAGCCTGCCCTTGCCGCGCAGGGACTTGAACGTCGCGGCGAGCCGGTCCGAGAGGGTGGCGAACACCTCGCCAGCCTAACCGGCCACGCGCGGTGCCCCCGGGCCCGGCTCAGCCGGCCGACTCGGCTGGGCCGAGGCTCAGTGCGCGGGGCGGCAGCGCCCCCGCGTCGAGCAGGGC
>JBKPQU010000320.1:0-12861 GCA_046734255.1 Actinomycetota bacterium | reverse complement strand
GTCCGAGCGGCAGGGTTGATGCACTCGATCCTGGCGCGGCAGCTGGCTCGGCTCGGCCTCACCGAGACACAGGCGCCCTCGACCGAGGCGTGGGCACAGCTGCTCCAGCTCGTGGCGGCCGCCTACGCCGGTCACGACCAGGATCGGTACCTCCTCGAACGATCGCTCACGCTGTCCTCGGAGGAGATGCGCGACCTGTACACCACGCTCCGTCGGGATCGCGAGCGGCTCACCGCGGTGATCGACTCCCTGGACCGGGGCCTGATCGTGCTCGACCGGAACCTCGTGGTCGAGTTCGCCAACCCCGAGGCCGCCCGGATTCTCGGCGTCACGCCCGAGCAGCTCCGCACCTGGACCGTGGACGACCTGCTGCGCTGCGCCGACGGCGACGCCTCGCTCGCCGCCATCTTCGAGGCGCTCGCCGCGGACGTCGGCCAGGGACCGGCGGATCGGAAGGTCTGCGACGACGGGCGTCTGCGCAGCAGCGACGGGCGCACGGTGCCGGTCTCGGCCAGCGTCATCCCGGTCCGGCACGAGGGCGCGGTGCACGGTGCCGTCGTGGTGCTGGGCGACATCTCCGAGCGCCAGCACCTGGAGATGATGCGGCGGATGGCGGACCTGCGACGGCAGGCGACCACCGACGACCTGACGGGCCTGCCGAACCGGCGGGCGTTCTACGCCCACGTGGGCGCGCAACTCGCCGCAGGCGGGCACTTCCGGGCCCTGCTGCTGCTGGACCTGAACAGGTTCAAGGAGGTCAACGACAGCCTCGGGCATCAGGTCGGCGATCAGCTCCTCGTGCAGGTCGCCACCCGGCTCGCCGCGCGGTTGGGCGAGGGCGACATGCTCGCCCGGCTCGGCGGCGACGAGTTCGCCCTCCTGGTCACCGACGTCACCCGGGCCGAGGCGGTGGATGCCGCGATCAAGCTGCGCGCCGCGCTGTCCGAGCCGTTCACGCTGGAGGGCATCGCGCTGCGCACCGACGTCAGCATCGGCATCTCGCTCGCGCCGGAACACGGCGACGAGCTGACCGTGCTGCTGCGCCGAGCGGACATCGCCTTGTACAAGGCCAAGAGCGGCCGCCACGGCCATCACGTCTACACCGGCTCGGACGACACCGCCGGCGAGGCGCGGCTGCGCATGCTGGCCGAGCTGCGCATGGCGCTGACCGGGAACCAGTTCTGCCTGCACTACCAGCCCAAGCTCCACCTGGCCGACAACGACGTCCACGGTGTCGAGGCCCTCGTGCGCTGGGACCATCCGGAGCGCGGGCTCCTGTACCCGGACGGCTTCCTCTCGCTGGTCGAGGAGGCCGGCCTGATGCGGGCCCTGACCCAGATCGTGCTGGAGCAGGCGCTCGACCAGGCCGCCGCCTGGCGGGCGCAGGGGCGCTCGCTCAGCGTCGCGGTCAACCTGTCCGCCAGCTCCCTGGTCGACACCGACCTGCCGGAACAGGTCGCCTCCCTGCTCGCCGACCGGGGGCTGCCCGCCGCCGCTCTCCAGCTGGAGATCACCGAAGAGTTCCTCATGGTCGACCGGGACCGCGCCAGCAGCATCCTCCGACGGCTGCGCGACATCGGCGTCCAGATCGCCGTGGACGACTTCGGGACCGGCTACAGCTCGCTCGCCTACCTACGGGAGCTGCCGATCGACGAGCTGAAGCTGGATCGCTCGTTCGTGTTCCCGATGGCCGACGACGCCCGCGCCGCCGCACTGGTGTTCTCCACGATCACGCTGGCGCACAGCCTGGGGCTGCGGATGGTCGCCGAGGGCGTGGAGGACCACGCCGCGCTGACCGAGCTCGCCCGGCACGGGTGCGACCAGGCGCAGGGGTACTTCCTGTCCCGCCCGATCCCGGCCGCCGAGCTCGAGCACTGGCTGGACGTGCGGGCCGGATCGCTGCCCCACCAGCGGCCGTCGCCCCTCGCCTAGTCCCCCCAGCTGAACAGACGGTGAACAGCGCGACCGCGCCAATGGTCTTGATCATCGGGGTTGTAGCACAGTAGGACGATGGACGGGTTCCGGACTGCGGTCGTCGCTGTCCCCCACCGGCCCGGGTCGCCCGCCCGGGCCGCGGCATCTGGAGGCGCTCGTGACTGACCTCTCCATGTTCGCGGCCCTCGAGGCGGACCTGTCCAAGCTGCGGGTCGACGACAGCGACGACGACGATCCCGTGCTGCTCCTCCCGGACGGCTCGCCGCTCGACACGTGGCGGGAGAGCTACCCCTACCACGAGCGCATGTCCCGGGAGGACTACGAGCGCTCGAAGCGGCTGCTGCAGATCGAGCTGCTCAAGCTGCAGTACTGGGTCAAGGACACCGGCGAGAAGATCGTCATCCTGTTCGAGGGGCGCGACGCCGCCGGGAAGGGCGGCACGATCAAGCGGTTCATGGAGCACCTGAACCCGCGAGGAGCCCGGGTCGTCGCCCTGGAGAAGCCGACCGAGCGCGAGATGGGCCAGTGGTACCTCCAGCGGTACGTGACCCAGCTGCCGACCAGCGGTGAGATCGCGCTGTTCGACCGGTCCTGGTACAACCGGGCCGGCGTGGAACGCGTGATGGGGTTCTGCACGCCGAGCGAGTACCTGGAGTTCATGCGCGAGGCCCCCGAGTGGGAGCGCATGCTGGTCCGCTCAGGCATCCGCCTGATCAAGCTGTGGTTCTCGGTGTCGCGGTCCGAGCAACGGACCCGCTTCCTGATCCGGCAGGTCGACCCGGTGCGCCAGTGGAAGCTCTCCCCGACCGACCTGGCCTCGCTGGACAAGTGGGACGAGTACACCGAGGCGAAGGAGGCGATGTTCTTCTACACCGACACCGCGGACGCCCCCTGGACGGTGATCAAGAGCAACGACAAGAAGCGCGGCCGGGTGGAGTCCATGCGGTACGTGCTCAACCTGTTCAACTACTCGAACAAGGACCCCGAGGTCGTGGGGAGTCCCGACCCGTTGATCGTCGGTCCGGCCTCCGATCTCTTCGAGGACGACGAGCGCCCCGACCGGATGTTCCCGACGCTGTAGAAGTTCAGGCGGTTCCGGCCGGGGAGCCGGGAACACGGAGGTCCTGCGCCTGCTCGGCGTCCACGATCGCTGCCTGGGGCGACGTCGTCGGATGGAGATCGTCGCCGACGGCGAACTCCTCCTCCCGGAGTCGCGCCCGGCGCTCCTTCCAGATGTCCTGCACGATGGCCTGGATCATGCCGGCGATCGGGATGGCCAGCAGCGCGCCGAGGATCCCGGCGAGCTCCGCGGCGATCAGGATGGCGATCAGCACGGTGAGCGGGCTCAGGCGGACGGTCCGCGAGAAGATCATCGGCTGCAGCAGGTGGTTCTCCAGCTGCTGGTACACGATGAAGAACACCACGAGGATGATCCCGGCCGGGATCGAGTGCACGAACCCGGCGAAGCAGGCCACGATCGCCCCGAGGGTGGCACCCACCAGGGGGATCAGATCGGCGATCGCGACGAACAGCGCGATCAGCGCGGCGAACGGCACGCCCGTGAGCCTCAGCACGAGGTAGGTGAGCCCCCCGCAGATCACGCTGATCAGTAGGTTCCCGGAGACGTAGCCCGTGATGGCACGGGCGCAGTCTGTGCCCACTCGGCGGATCCGGGCGGCGGTCCTCGGCTCGAACAGACCGACCGTCCCCTCCACCAGCGCCGGCCCCTGCAGCACCATCAGGTAGGCCAGGACGAACACGGTCAACGCGCCGGCGATCCCGGTCGCGATCCCCTTGGCCACGCCGGCCGCGGGCGTGGTCAGCCCGGTGACGAACGACCGGATCTTGTCCTGGTTGTTCTGCGCCCACTCCAGGGCGTGGGTGCGCACGAGCAGCTCGCCGACCGGTCCGTGGCCGGCGCGGGCCTCGTTGATCAGGCCGGGCAGCTGCCCGGCGAACTTCGTCCCCTCCTGTGCCGTCGGGACGGCGAACGCCGCGATGATCCCTGCCAGCACCAGCACGAAGAGGAGGAAGACCAGCAACGTCGCGAGCGCCCGCCGCCGGCCGCCGAGCAGGCGCCGCTGGACCAGGCCCACGGCCGGGTAGATGGCGACGGCGAAGAACGCCGCGATCAGGATCCAGGTCAGGATCTGACGGGTCTGGACGACGATGTACAGCAGCACGATCGTCGCGAGGACCAGCGCGATCGCAGTGATCATCGTCCGGACCGGGACGGGTGGCCGAGTCTGCGTGGAATGCGGCGGGCTCACAGGACAACGATGCCCTGATCCGTCAGGGGCCGTCGACCCGGGCGCCCGGGCCGGCGCCGGCCACGCGCGGCACACGGCCGGGCCCGGTCAAACCCGGGCCCGGCCGCGTCTGCCGGTCAGACCTCCGCGACGCCGGCGCCAGCCGGCGTCCTCGGGTCAGTGGAATGCGATCAGAGGGACCACACCCGTGGCGATGGGCGAGCCCAGTCCGGTCGCGGCGTCCCACCCCGGACGGGCCGAGAATCCGGGAACGACCACGGGGTTACCGTCGACGTCGGTGCCGGAGAACGTGTTGTCCCCAACGGTGATGTCGTGGAAGATCCGGCCCGCCGCGCGGCTGTGCGCCGCACGGTAGAGGGTCGGGTTGAGCAGCCCGAGCCGGTGACCGGCCAACTGGGTCCCGAGGACCGTGAGGCCGCTCCACTGCGGCGCCCCGGCGCTGGTGCCGCCGAAGGCGTAGAAGTGCCCGCCCGCGCCGTCCTGGCCCCAGAACGCGATCACGCCGTGGTTGATCGCGGCGTTGTAGGCGACGTCCGGCACACCGCGTCGGGCCCGGTGCACGGTGCCGTTCTGGTAGAAGGGCCGCCCGTACAGGACGCTGAAGCCGCCGCCGCCGGCCGCCTCGAACTCGGCGCTCTCGTTCCACACGGTCTCGGACCCGTAGGCGCCGCTCACGCCGTCCGCGGTGAGGTCCGTGCCGCCGATGCCGAGCACGCGCGGGTCGGACGCCGGCGTCGAGGCCGCCTTCGAGAACGACGTGCCGTCACAGGTGGGCTGTGCCGAGCCGGAGTCACCGGAGGATGCGATCAGGGTGATCCGCTTCGCGGTGGCGCGGGCGAACAGCCGTTCCTGCGCCCTGCGCACCCTCGGGACCATGCACGACTCGTCCTCACCGAAGCTCTGCGAGATGACGTCGCCGAGGGAGTGGTCGACCGCGTACTTGGTGGCCGCCAGGATGTCGGCGTCGTCGTTGCTGCGCGCCTCCACCAGGACGATCTCGGCGTCGGGCGCGACGGCGTGCGCCCACTGGGTGTCGAGCGCGATCTCGGCGGACCAGCCGACCTGGTTGGGGTCGTTCGGATCCCAGACCGCTCCCTGCGGCGCGATGATCGTCAGCGCAGGGTCGTCCAGGCCGAAGATCGCGTCGAAGGTGTGCAGGTCCGCGGCCACACTGGGCGGAGCGAACGCATCGATGATCACAATCCGCCGGCCCTCGCCGGTGATCCCGCGGTCCAGCAGAGGCTGGATCCGGTAGGCCGCCCGGATCTGGTCGGGCCCGTAACACGCGGGAACCTCGAGCTGGCAGCCGAACGGCGTGCTCCCACTCGGGCTCGGGTGACCCAGCCTGTGGCCGTGTGGGTGCACCCCGACGGCCGGGGTCATCCGATGGCTCCCGGCGACGGCCGGTGCCGGCGCCGTCAGGAGCGCGCTGGCGCCGAGGGCTGCGGTGGCCGCAGCCAGAGCGACCATCGACCGCCGGCCGTGGCGGCGGGACCATGAGCTCATGCAGATCATCCCCCTTGGGAAGCCTCGCGGGCATCCTCGGATCGGGTCTGAACGAACCGGAAAAGTACGCGCTGGACAGTAGTCCACTTCGGATGGGTTTGTCAGCGCGCGAACGCGTGAGCCGTTTGGGTGACAATGGAGAGATTTGTCGCTCAGGGTCAGGGCTCCGATTCGGTGGGTGACTCTATCGTGGCCCCGGTGTCCGCGTGGGGTTCAGCACGTGTCTCGCCGGGCATGGAGTCGACCTGGCGACGGTGGATCCCCACGGCGACCATGGGGAACACCAGCACGGACAGCGCGCCGGCTCCCACCAGCGCCGCCGCGTTCTCCGGCAGCATGGTGCCGTTCTTCAGCCCGATGTCGGTGAGGGCGACGAGCAGCGGCAGCGCGGTGGCCGTGAGGAACATCAGCTGCACGCGTTCGGTGGATCGCAGGTCCCTCCGGTAGAGGAACAGGGCCGGCAGGCCGCGAACCGCCAGCAGCAGGACGAAGAAGGCCACCAGCCGCTGGGGGGCCTGTGCGATCGAGTCGATGTCGAGGGTCATGCCCGACGACACGAAGAACACGGGGATGAAGAAGCCGTAGCCGACGGCATCGAGTTTCTGCTCCAGCGCGTGGACGTCGATGGGCGCCCACCGGCGCAGCACGATGCCGGCCAGGAAGGCGCCGAGCACCACGTCGAGCCCGAACTCGTCGGCAACCACGAGCAGCAGGAGCAGCAGGACGACCGTCCAGCGCAGGGTGGTCTGCGCGGTGGAGTCTTGGCCCTCGCGAATGATCTGCCCGAGGCGATTCCCACGGATCAGCCGCGGGGCCAGGGTCAGGATCAGGGCGAGCACGCCCACCGCAGCGAGCGACAGCAGGGCCACGAAGCTGCTGTTCGCGCCCAGGAACAGGGCGATCGCGAAGATGGGGAACAGCTCGCCGACGGCTCCGGCCGCCATGAAGTACTGCCCGAACCGGCCCTCGAGCATGCCGTGGTCGTGCAGGATCGGCAGCAGGGTGCCCAGGGCGGTGGTGGTCAGGCCGAGTGCCACGGGGACGAAGGCGTGCACGAGACCGGCCGCCGACAGAAGGCCGACGACCACCACCGCCACGAGAACGGTGATCAGCCAACCCACCATCCCAAGCCGACCGGCCCGTTCCCGGAACAGGTGAAGCTCCAGCTCGTAACCCGCGAGGAGGAACAGGAAGCCCAGCCCCACGTTGGACAGCAGGTCGATGGCGGCCGGGTCGCCCCAGCCGAGCACCTCGGGGCCGACCAGCACGCCACCGATCAGGAACACCACGACCTGCGGGATCTTCGGCCCGGGCAGCAGGGCGACGATCAGCGGGGCGACCGCCGCGACCGTCGTCACCACCAGGAGCGTTACGAGACCTGTGGCCAGATCCATGACCGATCCCTCGGGCTGCCCGTGCCTGCCGGCGGCAGGCACGCCGTTCGGGGGTGGGGGCTTCGTCGCAGGCTACCCGGCGGTCGTGCCCGCCACAACGAGGTGATCAACATCTCAAGATCCTCGCCCGGTGGGGCCCGTAGAGTGGGGGCAAGGAGGCATCGATCTCGCATGACGGCCGCTGGCAGCGAGCGTGAGGACTTCGGCTACGAGCCGTTCACGCGTCACGACTTCTACGAGGCGGTGAACCGCGCTCTGGTCGACGAGGTCACCGGCCGCCTCGATGCGCGACCGAGCGGCGACGGAATGACGATCGTCGACCTCGGCTGTGGCACGGGAGCGGTGACCGAGCTGGTGGTCGAGGCGCTCCAGCGGCGCGGGCTGGGGGCGGCCACGGTCGTCGGGGTCGAGCCGTCCGCCACGGCCCTGGGGCAGGCCGAGCAGCGGCTGGCCGGTTCGGGGATGGACGTGCGCTTCATCCAAGGGGATGCGGCCGCCCTGGCCGCCCTGGGCACGCCGGCGGATGCGGTCTTCTTCTGCAACGCCATCCACCTCGTGCCGGACAAGAACGAGGCCATGGCGGACGTCGCCAGGGTGCTGGTGCCGGGCGGGATCTTCGCCTTCAACAGCTCCTTCTTCACCGGTGCGTACGCGCCCGGCACCGACAACTTCTATTACCTCTGGACCGTCCACGCGATCCGGTGGCTGCGCCGGGAGCACCCGCAGGTTCGCCCGTCGAAGGGCGAGAAGACGCTCGCACGGCAGTGGCTGTCGCCCACGGACTACTCCGATCTCCTCCGGGACAACGGGTTCGAGGTACAGGTCTGCGAGCTCGAGCAGGTGCAGATGAACCTGGCCTCGTTCGTGGACATCGGCCGGTACTGGCTGTTCATCGAGGGCGCGCTTCCCGGCGTGCCGCTGGCCGCCGGAGCCGACGCGCTGGAGCACGGCGTCCGGGAGACCTTCGCGGAGAAGGGCCTGTCGTCCGTGCCCCGCAACTGGCTGCAGGTGATCGCGAGCCGCGCACCCTGACGTCCGGCGCCCTTTCCCGCTGCGCACGGTGTGACACTGTGCGCACCGGAAGAGCACGGTGCAACACCGTGCTCATGCGCGATGGGCGCAACTCCGCACAGTCGGGCCCGGCGGGCGCCCTCCTGATGTCCACGGCGTGACGCCGTACCTACAGGAAGCCCACGGTGTCACGCCGTGGGCTCGCGGAGTGAGCGCAAAGGGGCGTCAGGCGAGGACCGGCGTCCGGTCGGCCCGGTTCAGCAGCGTGGCGTAGGGCCCGAGCATGCGGTCGTACTGATCGTGGTAGAACTCGGGCAAGGTGGCGGACCGGCCCTCATGGAAGGCCCTGAACCCGGCGTCCGCGCGGAGCAGTTGCAGGATCTGCCGGTAGCGACCGATCGTCGCTCGGGTGCCGGACGTCCGCGTCCAGTGGATGAGCCGCACCTTCCGGTTGGACGTGCTGCGCATCCGCCGCGCGAGCATCGACCGCGACGTCGCATGGGAGAACAGCTCCAGGAGCTTCCCGTAATAGGTCACCGGGTCGTAGTGCCTGGGGATGCTGACCAGGTACGGGGCGTAGTAGAACGCGAACGGCATCGACGCCAGCACGCGGCCGTCCGAGACCAGCTCGCCGTGCAGCGGGGTTCCGCCGAAGGGCATCGGGATGTTGATCGCGGGCCATACGAACGGGGTCCGGTCCATGAAGAGCTTGGTCAGCTCGATCGGTGCGTCCCCCCGGTCGGTGTCGAGACCGAAGATGAAGTTGGCCTGCAGGTACGGCACGTTCTCGGCGAGCGTGTGGAAGTGCTCCACGACGCGTTCCACCTTGTCCAGCCCGCTGGCCCGGCCCACCCCGGCCTTCGGGGAGTAGTCGGTCCACGACTCGACGCCGGGCGCCGCCATCGCGCAGTTGGTCCGCCCGAGCCGCTTGGCCCGCTCGCCGCGCAGCACGGTCAGCGAGCTCTCGAAGATGTACGGCGGCCGCCGCTCCGGCGGCAGCGCCTCCAGGACGCCGAAGACCTGGTCGAACTTCACCGCGAAGTTGGGGTCGTGGAACATCACGAGCTTTCCCGGCCAGTGCCGTGACACGTAGCGCAGGTCGGCGTCCAGCCGATCGAGCGGCAGCGCCCGGTAGGGCGCGTTCCAGTCGATGCAGAAGTCGCAGGCGTAGGGGCAGCCGACGCTGGCCAGAACGGGGATGCTGGAGAACGCCATGGGCCTTGTGCCCCAATAGAACGCGGAGGCCCTGATCTCCGGCGCGCGCTCCTCGACCGTCGGCACGTCGGTGAACGGGCGGTCGCTGGAGATGACGGAGCCGGGGTCGAAGTGCCCGGCGAGGATGTCGGCCACCAGCGCTTCGTCGCAGTCCTGGACGACGAGGTCGAAGAAGCGCAGGCAGTCCGCCGGGAAGGCCCGGGCATGGGGACCGCCGATCACCGTGCGCGTTCCCGCACGGCGGTAGAGCACTCCGAGGGCGTAGGCGATCGGGCTGGCCTGCGTGTAGGCGGCGATGAAGACGACGTCCAGATCCGGCGGGAGAAGGGTGTGCGCCGCGCCGCCGCCGTAGTACGTCGCGTAGAAGACCTCGTGCCCCAGGCGGCGGCACCAGACCGAGACCGCCTGCGGGGTGATGCTCGCGAACTGCTTGGTGAACAGCGCGCGGTACAGGCGATCCACGGGGCTTCGTGTGGGCAGCGCCAGGATGTCGAGGACGCCGACCCGCACTTAGGGCCTACCCATCGGACAGGCCCTAGCTGGCCACGGGCGTGCCGGGCGGGGGCTCGACCGGCCGGCGGCCGCGGGCTCGGCGGTCGATGGCGTCCTGAGGTGTGCGCCGCACGTTCCACGCCAGGCCGGTCCGGTTCAGCGCGCGGATCAGGGCACCGCTGAGATCCGGCTGCCGCCAACCGATCCCGTGGTAGGCGGCCGAGGGGAACGCGTGGTGGTTGTTGTGCCAGCCCTCACCGAGCGCCCACAAGGCGATCACGAGGTTGTTCCGGCTCTGGTCGCGGGTGGTGAACGGGCGGGATCCGAATGCATGGCAGATCGAGTTCACCGCGAACGTCGCGTGGTTCTGCAGCGCCATCCGCACGAGGCCGCCCCAGAGGAACCCCCGCCACCCGTCGATGGCCACCGGCAGCAGCAGCCCCAGGCCGAACCACCACAGCGTCGTCCGGTCGACGAACGCAACGACCCGGTCGCCGAGCAGGTGCCGGCAGTAGAAGTCACGGTCGGGACGGTTCCGGCTGAGCGTCCAGCCGATGTGGGCGTGCAGGAGGCCGTCCCGCGGGCTGTGCGGGTCACCGTCGTGGTCGGCGTTGGCATGGTGCTGGAGGTGGTAGGCGGCGAAGTCCAGCGGGCGGGCGGGCATCGACATCGCGCCGAGCACGAGGAGGACGCCCTCCACGCTCGGCCGGGTCTCGAAGCTGCGGTGGGCGAGGAAGCGGTGGTATCCGACGGTCATCCCGATGCCGGTGGCCAGGTAGAAGACCACGAGGACGGCGATCTCGCGCCAGCCGACCCACTGGTTCCACAGCTGCCAGATGGCGTAGGCGAGGCCGAGCAGCGGCGTCCCGAACCCGAGGATGTAGCCGAACCGCACGACGTTCCACGGCAGCCGGTTCCGGAACAGCCCGATCACCATGGCCACCGCGGCCAGCAGCGCGAGAACGACGATCGGAGTCATCGGCCCCCCTCAGGACGAGCGGCCATCGTGCCCGGTGGTCGCCGTCGGGCTCAACCCCTGCCCGGTCTCACGAGGCGTGCCGGGGGGTGGGGACGAGGCCGCGCGGCTTGCCCGGTGGTGGCTCCTGGCCTTCCCCGGAGGGGGCCCCCGCGGCGGGGGCTCCCCCGGCGGAAGCGTCCGCGGGGGGATCTCCACCGGGGGAGGCGGGGTCGGTCGGGGGGTGACCCTGCGGCGCGGGAGCGTGGGTGACGAACAGGTACAGGGCGGTCTCGTCGTCGACGAGGAACGTGTGCTCCCGCCCCCGGGGCAGGTCCGTGCTGCGGCGGCGCGGGCGGCTGGTGCCTGGAACGGGTTCCGGACCGGTGGGCCCGGGTGCGGGTGGGATGTCATGCATGATGAAGCGGCCGTAGCGTTCGGCGATCCGATGCAAGGTGTGGATGGAGTCCACCCTGACTACGGTGCGCCCGGGCGGGATCTCGGTGACCTGCGTGGCGAGGACGCGACCGCGGTAGCGCCGGGGAATGAGCTCCGCGGTGTCGTCCGGCGGAGCGGGGCGGCGCCGCAGTTCCCTGAGCAGGCCGGCGACCAGGAACGCGACGATCGCGAAGGCGAACCCGGCGTTCCGCAGCGCGGCCGGCGTCGGGTGGCCCGGCACCGGCAGCCGCCGGACCACGCTGGCCGGAACGGTGATCTCCCCGGCCTGGGACCTCGTGATCGAGGCCGACCCCGCCGGGGCCTGGTCGTGAAGGCGCAGCTGGCTCTGGGTGACGTCGAAGCTCAGCGACGGGCTGAACTCTGCGGCGACGACGCCGCCCGGCACCTGGCCGCTGAGCGTCACCACCGTCTTGACCGTGATGTTGTAGGGGGCGCTCGATGCGTTGGTCAGCCGCTCCAGGTCGTTGATCACCTGCAGGTAGCCGGCCAGGGGCAGCTCCGCTGTGGTGGTGAACGACCGGCCGGTGAAGGTGGTCTCGTCCTGCAGGGTGAAGCTGCGTTCCCAGCCGTTGGCCCCCCGCAGGTCGGCGACCACGGCGTAGGAGCCGCCGATCACCTGCGCGTGCCGGGCGAGCAGCTGCCCGACGTCGTACCTGACGGTGACGTCGACCGCCGGGACCAGGCTGAGGAAGATCGGGTCCGGCATCCGCAGGCTCCCCGACGGGTATGCGGCATTCGGCGCGATCCGGGCCTGGTATGACAGCGTGGCCCGCTGCTGGAAGGCCGTGAGCCGGGGCCGGTCGACCCGGGATGGCATGGCCCAGGTGAGTGCCGACAGGGTCAGGACGGCCAGGCCGAGCGCGGTCGCGGTGAGCGCGGCCCACGGGGGTGGGTGCCGCAGGGTGTCCGGCAGGGAGGCGCTGAGCCGGTCCACCGGACCCAGCCGCCCGGCTGTGGTCGGGGCTCGGGGCCTACCCGGCCTCCTCCGCCCGCTGGTCCCTCCCAGGGTCACCAGACCTCCGACGAAGAGCAGGACGGCGGGTTGTCTGGCGAGGCGAATCAGGATGCCGCCGTGCGGGATCCGCACCCACAACCGGCCGAGGATATCGGCCTGGGTGGTCCGATCGTCGTCGCGCCACGTGTTGTGATCACCCTTGAAGACGAAGCGATCGCCGCGGCGCTCCACGATCCGGTGCAGGACCGTGACGTGCAGGGTGGGGCTGCGGTAGCCGGCGATCTCGCCGACCCGGTACCGGTCGTCCCGGCGCAGGACGGCGAGGTCCCCGGAGTGGAACAGCGGCTCCATGCTGACGCCGGAGGTGATCACGTAGCAGGTGCCGCCCCCGAAGCGCGCCGGCCAGAGGACGTACATCGCTGCGAGCGCCACCGCCACGGCGACGAAGGTGGGCACTCGGCGGGCCATTGTGCCTGGTTATAGCGGACCACGGCCGCCTGCGGCCGACGTCGGCCACGTGTGGGCGATTCACCGCCAATCGTCCCCGGGCCCGGCCGCGACGCGACCGGGCCCGGGAACTGGACCTGGGAGGATCAGGCGGTGAGGGTGAACCCGATGCTGGTCAGCCCGTGGATGTCCCAGTCGGCGCCCGTGACCACCGCGCATGTG
>JBKPQU010000319.1:0-9261 GCA_046734255.1 Actinomycetota bacterium | reverse complement strand
CGAGCTCACAGGACCACCTCCCGCTCCGCCGATAGTCACAATGAGACTAGCGGGGTCGGGGATCTTCCGTCCTCCCCCTGCGGGCAGCGCGCCCGTAGGCTCGGGCGCATGGCCGGAATGCCGCGCCTCTCGCTGGCGGAGTGGACCGTGCTCGCGCTGCTCGACGAGGGCCCGAGCCACGGCTTCGCCATCGCAGGGATCACCGCCGTGGGCGGTGAGGTCGGGCGGATCTGGCAGATCCCTCGCCCCGTGATCTACCGGTCGCTCACGCGCCTCGCCCAGTACCACCTCATCGAGGCCGACGGGGTGGAGCCGGGCCACGGACCGCAGCGCACGCGGTACGTGGTGACCCCCGCCGGCTCCGACGCCGTGCGGGAATGGCTGGCGTCACCGGTGCAGCACATCAGGGACGTGCGTTCGCACCTCCTGGTCAAGCTCGCACTCCTGCATCGCCGCGACATCGACTTCCAGCCGCTGCTCGCGCGCCAGCGAGCCGCCCTCGAACCGATCGCCTCCGGCCTGTCCACCGACGAACCGGAGGCCACCGGCTTCGACACCGTTCTCCTTGCCTGGCGCCGCGCGACCACCAACGCCACCATGGCCTTCCTCGACGACCTCACCACGGAGCACAGCGGCGCGTCCCACGGTCACTGAGCGGCGGTCACGTCCGCCGTCGACGCCGGCCGCGTGCGATCTCGGTGTCGAGGGCGTCAAGTCGCTGATCCCAGAACGCCCGGAACCGGTCCAGCCACGCGTCCACCTCGCGCAACGGCGCCGGGTCGACAGCGTAGACGCGCCGGGTTCCCTCGGCCCGAACGGTCGCGAACCCGTTCTCCCGCAGGACGCGCAGGTGCTGCGACACCGCGGGCTGGCTGATCTCGAACTCCTCCCGGACGACGGCGGTCAGCGCCCCGGAGGTCAGCTCGTCGTCGGCCAGCAGCTCGAGGATCCGCCGCCGGACCGGGTCGCCGACGACGTCGAAGGCGTGCACCGGTTCGGGCTCGGCTATTGCGCGCCGGCCGGATCGGCCTCCGTGCCGGTGTAGGCGGCAAGGCAGCGAGCGGCTGCGGCAGCGGCATCCTCCGGGGGTGTTCCGGCGGCGATGTCCGCCATCTGCCACTGCTCCCCACTGGAGGTCATGAAGGCACGCCCCTCGTCCGAAGCCATCCATTGTGCGGCCGTCTCGGGGGTGATGGACGTGTCGCCCTGCAGATGAAGATCCAGCCCGAACAGCGTCATGTCCCAGCCGATCCCCACGGCACCGGGACCGAACTGCCCCCAATGCGGGTCGACCGGCGCGCTGTGCACGAGCTCGAGCGTCGTCCGCGTGTCCGCATCGGCGCCGGTCAGCCGCACCTCGACCAGGCTGGCCTGCCCGCCGAACTCCCAGGTGACCGCCAGCTGCCGGGGCGGCTCGCACCGCTGGATCGTCCCGCCGGCATTGCCCTGCAGCTGATACCGGCCGCCGAGGCGCAGCTCGCCCTCGACCGGCAGGAACCACCGCGGGATGCGCTCGGGGTTGGTGATCGCGTCCCACACCTCTTCGGGCGGGGCCGCATAGCTGCGGGTGGCGGTGAGTACCGCGGTGTCAGGTCCATCGCTCGTTTCCATGCCCAGCCGTCGACTGATGGCCGCGACCTGGGCCCGCACGTCGTTCCTGGTCGAATCTATCATCAGCCACTTATATAAGTGGATGTGGAAGCTTGTCAACCACCCCAGGAGGAGGCGCTCACAAGGGTTTGCCGAGCAGGGTGCCGAGTCGCTCGATGTCGTCCTCGTGGTTGTAGAAATGGATCGCGACCCGGAGGTTGCCGTCGCGTGCCGAGCAGACGACGCCACGTTCGGACAGCGCGCCGACCAACCGCGCCGGATCCGCCCCGCGGATGGGCACGCTGACGATCGTGCTCCGGTTCCGTTCCGGCAGGTCGACGGGGTCCCATCCCACGTCGGTGAGCGCCGTCCGGAGTCTCCCGGCGAGTTCGCGGTTGCGGGCGTAGACCGCCTCGGGTCCGACGTCGTCGAAGACGGTCAGGGCCGCCGCGCATCCGATCGCCGCGAGCCAGCTGATCGAGCTGTCGAAGCGCGATGCCGTGGCGGACAGGTTCATGTCGGGGCCGAAGAAGGTGTCCAGGGGCACCGCACCCGCTCTCCAGCCGGCGTTGACCGGCGTGAACCGCGCCTGCACGGCGGGCGCGAGATAGCAGTAGCCCATCCCGCGGCCGGCGTTGAGGAGGAACTTGTGGTCCGGGGCCGCCAGGACGTCGACGTGCCGGAGGTCCTCGGCGACCGGCATGGCCCCGAGCAACTGCGAGCCGTCGACGAACACGATCGCCCCGACGTCGCGGGCGATCCCGCTGATGGCACCGATGTCCGACCGGTGCCCCGTCGCCGTCTGGACGCCGCTGAACGCCACGAGCCGGGTGCCGGCGTCGGTTCGCTCCCGGATGTCTTCGGGCTCCAGCCCGCCGTTGCGGAAAGGGATCTGACGGACGTCGTACCCCTTCCCGGTCAGCAGGCGCCACGGGAAGTGGTTCGAGCTGTACTCCCGTTCGCCGATCACGACGTTCTCCCCCGGGGCCGCCGGACCGAACTGCGCGGCGACCAGCCCCGCCGCCGCCGACACCGACGGGATGAGCGCGATGTCGGATGCATCGGCCCCGCTCAGTCTCGCCACCGCGGCCCGCGCCCTGGTGGCCGCCTCCTCCCCGCGGACGAAGTCGAAGCCGGACGCCGTCCAGTTGTCGATGCACGCGTGGTAGGTGTCCGCGAGCCTCCGGCTGGCGAGGCCGACGGCGGCGGTGTTGAAGTACGCACGGTCACGCGTCGCCGGGAACTGCTGACGAGCCTCACCGATGTCCATGGGGGCACCACCCTATGGCGGTCCCGGCCGGGCGAGCGGACAGACTCTGCTCATGCGGTCGCGCCAACGTCCTGCGCCGTGGTTCGTCCGGTGAGGGCGGTCGTGTACTCCGGCTACGGGGTGACTCCCGCTGTGCGGCAGGTGCCGGATCCGGTCTGCCCCGAGGCGGGCGCCGTCCTGGCCGTCGGTGCGACCGGCGTGTGCCGGTCGGATTGGCACGCCTGGAAGGGACACGAGCCGGTTGCGTTGCCGCACATCCCGGGTCATGAGATGGCGGGAACCGTGGTCGAGGTCGGGCCGAGGGTGCGCCGGTGGCGGGTCGGGGATCGGGTGACGGTGCCGTTCGTCTGCGGCTGCGGAGTGTGCGAGTACTGCCGAGCCGGCGAGGCGCAGATCTGTCCGGACCAGACGCAGCCGGGCTTCACCGGGCCGGGGTCCTTCGCCGAGCGTGTGGCGATCCACGCTGCGGACGTGAACCTGGTGGCCCTTCCTGACTCGGTCGATTTCGTCACCGCCGCCAGCCTGGGGTGCCGGTTCGCGACCGCCTTCCGTGCGCTGACCGTGCACGGCCGGGTGGGTCGGGGTGACTGGCTGGCGGTGCACGGCTGCGGCGGGGTGGGGCTGTCGGCGGTGATGATCGGCGTCTCGCTCGGGGCTCGCGTGATCGCCGTCGACGTCGCCGATCTGCCCCTGGAGCGCGCACGCGACCTGGGTGCGGAGGCCGTGGTGCCCGCCGGCCGGGACGCGGACCCGGCGGCCTCGATCCAGGAGATCTCCGGAGGCGGAGCGCGAGTCTCGATCGATGCGCTCGGCTCACCGGGCACCGCCTCGGCCTCGGTGCGCTGCCTGCGCCGCCGTGGCCGGCACGTCCAGGTCGGGCTGTTGCTCGGCGACGCTGCGACGCCGCCCCTTCCGATGGACCTGGTCATCGCGCGGGAACTGGAGATCTACGGCTCGCACGGGATGGCGGCCCGCGACTACCCGGCGATGCTGGCCCTCGTGGCGGACGGGACGCTGCGTCCCGGACAGCTGGTCGGTGCGGTGATAGGGCTGGACGGCGCCGGCGCCGCACTCGCCGCGATGGACCGAGCACCGTCCACCGCGGGCATGACCGTGATCAATCTCCCGGACTGAGTCTCCGATGTCGTCCCGTCCGAGTCAGGCGAGCAGGTCCCGGTCGAGCGAGTCAGCGACCCAGGACTCGTATCGCTCGGGGGACCAGCCACATTCGACCGTGAGCAGATGGTAGAGCTCGGGGCTCAGCAGGGCGCTGTAGCGCGCGGCCGCCTCTTCGGGTCTCAACCGCTCCTGGTTCGCGCCGCTGTTCGACGAACCGGCACTCGATGGATTCCGCGTGATCAGGCCCACCCGGCCCGGATACGGCCGCAGCGCCGCCCCAGCCGAGCCGGCCAGCCTGGCCGCACATTCCCGCGCGTGCTGTGACCTGTTACGCGCACTGGATGTGGAGCGCGCCCACTGGGTCGGGCACTCCTCCAGCTGCTGCATCGCGCTGCAGGCCGCTCTCGACGAACCCGAGCTGGTGGCCAGCCTGACGCTGTTCGAGTCGGCCAAACCTTCCGGGCAGATCCGAGCCGCCAACGCCTCCACCTATATAGGGCCCGCGCTGGCCGCGGCCGCGCAGGGCGAAACTGCTCGCGCGTTCGATGTGTTCATGCGTGGTGTGGGAGGGGACGGCTACCGGCAGGTCCTGCGCGACAGGCTGGGCGATCAGGGCCTGGCCGACGCCGAGCGGGAGTCGGCCTACTTCTTCGCCGACGAGATGCCTGCCCTCGCCGCGTGGTCCTTCGGGCCGGCCGAAGCAGTGAGAGTCACGGCACCCGCACTCCTGGTCCACGGCACCGGATCCAGCCCCTGGTTCGCGGAGAACAGCGAAATCCTGGCCGAGATGCTGCCCAACGCGCGCACGCTGACCCTCGCTGGGGTGGATCACCTGGCCCCGCTCACCCGGCCGGCCGAACTCGCCTCTGCCGTCGCGAGGTTCGCCGGTCGGGCAGTGCCGGCCACGCCCGCGGGGTAGGTGGCGGCCAGCTTCTATTGCGTCATGCCGGCAACACGGCTAACTTACAACCAAATGGTTGTAGATACTGCGCCGCCGGAACGGGCGGACCTCATCTTCGCCGCGCTGGGTGACCGGACCCGCCGCGACATCCTGTCGCTCGTCCTCGTGGGCGAGCACTCGGTGTCAGGCCTCGCCCGCCGGTTCCCGATGAGCTTCGCGGCCGTCCAGAAGCACGTGGCGGTCCTGGAGAGAGCGGGGCTGGTCGTGAAGCGACGTGAGGGCCGCGAGCAACGGGTGAGCGGGAACCTGACGGCCCTGCAGGAGGCCCAGCACCTGTTGGAGGAGCTGGCAGGCCTGTGGCGCAGCCGAATCGAACGGATCGGTGAGATTCTCGCCGGGCCGGAGGAAGGAGCACGACCGTGACCGTCCTGAAGGTGGACAAGGACCCGGCCAGCCGGACGATGACCATTACGGCGCACTTCGACGCGCCGGTGGAGCAGGTCTGGCAGGTCTGGAACGACCCTCGGCAGCTTGAGCGCTGGTGGGGTCCGCCCACGCACCCCGCCACCGTGGTCGACCACGACCTGTCACCCGGCGGCAGCGTCGCCTACTTCATGACCGGCCCGGAGGGCGACAAGTACCACGGCTGGTGGCGGATCGTCTCCGTGGAGGCGCCGCACCGCCTCGAGTTCCAGGACGGCTTCGCCGACGACGCCGGCAAACCGAACGACGAGCTGCCGGTCACGACGGTGACGGCCACGCTCACGGGTGACGATGCCGGACCCGGCACGAGCATGGTCGTCCGCTCCGTCTTCCCCACCGTCGAGGCGATGGAGCAGCTGCTCGCCATGGGCATGGACGAGGGCATGAGGCTCGCGATGGGCCAGATCGACGCTCTGCTGGCCTGACGCCTCCGAAGGGGCGCCGGCGTGCTCGGTGTGGCGGGAGCGCAATAGCGGGCTTCTCGTCGCCGCCGCAGCGTGCTTCATGCTCCCCCGAGCCACCGCCCGACAGGCAAATACGCCGTCCCTGCGGTGGCCTCAGGGAGCACGGGTGGCCTTGAGGAGCATGACGACGTGCTGGCCCTAGGAGGGGTGCAAACCGAGTTCACTCATCCGGGCAACCGCTTCGCCGCGGGAGGACACTCCCAGCTTGCGGTAGAGGGAGATGGCCTGACTCTTCACGGTGTTGCGGGAGAGGAACAGCCGTTCCCCGATCGCGGGTAGCGAGAGATGCGTGGACAGCAGCGGGAGCAGTCGCAGCTCCGCTGCGGTGAGCGAGGACGCACCCCCTGGGGCGGCGGCGATCCGGCCCAGGCTCGACCGGAGCCGATCCGCAGCCGCGGGAAGTGTGCCGAGGTCGGGCCGCTGCTGGAGGATGGCATGGGCCTGCTCCAGGACGGCGGCCGCCCCCGCCGGGTCGACCAACGCGATGTAGGTGCGCGCCATTTCCAGCAGTGTCTGGACTGAGACGACGGGAAGCGCGTAGGTGAGCAGCGGCCGCAGCCGGGCGGCGCGCTTGACGTAGTGGCGTGAGGCAGGGATATCCCCCCGGTGTGCCGCCGCCCGCGCCGCGGATGCGTAGACCAGCGCGCTCGTCCAGTAGCCGTCGAACTCTCCGGCTTCCACGATCTTGACGGCGGTCTGGGCCAGCGAGTCGGCGCCCGTCCAGTTGCCGGCTTGGGAGGCCACCAGGAACCGCTCGGCAAGGATCATCGCCGCCAGCGGCAGAACCTCGAACCCGGTGGCCAGATCATAGGCGCGGGAGAGGATGGCGTCCGCCCGCTCGACGTCGCCCTCGAGCAGGTACGAGCTGCCCTCGGTGTAGAGCATGGTCGCGCGGTAGGGGCTGGTGGGGCTGAGCCCGTCCCACGCGGCGCGCGCGTCGCGCCGCATCGCCCCCGGGCCGTCTCGGCAGAGGATCGCCCGCAGGTAAGCCAGGGTGCCGGCGACCGTGCTGCCGTCCGGCAGTGTGCCCTCCTCGGGAAGGCTCTCGGCGACGGCGACCCAGCGGTCGGCCTCCCCGGCCCGCCCGAGCAGGGCAAAGGTCAGTGCTCCGTGGGACGCGATGGCCGCGAAATGGTGGGTCGGGGGCCGCTCACCCAGCCATTCCATCCAACCCCGCACCGTCTCGACGCGCCCGCTGGTCCACACGGGCTGCATCACCCCAAGCACAAGCTCAGTTACCCGCTTGGCGTCGCCCGCGGCCTGGGCATGCGCGATCGCGGTCTCCTGCATGCCGTTCGCCCTGTACCACGCCGCGGCCCGGGAATGCAGGCCCGGGATCAGATCCCAGTCACTGCCGCGCAGCTCCGCATTCAGCAGCTCGCGCAGGAGATGGTGGTAGCGGTACCACTCGCCGCGCCGGTCGAGCGGCACGACCAGGAGGTTGCGGGTCACGAGCTCCTCCAGGACCCGCGCGGATCCCTTCCGACCCACGACCGCGTCGCACAGCGGCCCGCACATCCGGTCGAGCACGGAGGTCAGCACGAGGAAGCGTGCCTGTGCACGCGAGAGGCGAGGGAGCAACTCGGATCGCAGGTAATCGCCCATCAGGCGGTCGTCGCCGGTGAAGGTGGACCCCCCATTGGAGGTTCCGGCCGTGCTGGCCAGAGCCGCGAGGTACAACCCTGCCGGCCAGCCCTCCGTCCGCTCAACAAGCTCAGACGTCGTCGAATCGGTGAGCTCGACGCCGGCCCCCCTGAAGAGCGCTGACGCCTCACCACCGGCCATGGCGAGCTCGTTGGGGCCGATCTCCAGGATGCGGCCCTCCGCGCGTAGCCGAGCCGCCGGGACGGGCGCCTGGTCGCGCGTGGCCAGGGCCAGCCGCCAACCCGCCGGGAGCCGCACGGCGAACTCGGCGATCGAGGTCCGGCACTCCCTGCTCGTGACGGCCTCGACGTGGTCGAGCACCAGGACCGGCGGGTCCTCGATCACGGCGAGGGCGGACATGAGCCGGGGGACGGCGTCGACACCGCCACCGGCGGTGGCCAGCAGCTGCGACACTGCCGATCGGACCGGCGCGACGTCACCCAATGCGGTAGCCACCGACGTCCACAGCGTGACGGGATCGTTGTCGGCCTGCTCGCACGAGATCCACGCCACACGAGAGTCCAGGCGCTCCGCCCACTGCGCCAGCACGGTCGTCTTGCCGTAGCCGGGCGGGGCGACGAAGGTGATCACCGGCTCGTCCGAGTTGAGCAGCCGGTTGACGAGCCCGGTTCGTACCACTACGCCCGAGCGTGCGGTGGGGGCGTGGAACTTCGGTCCTTGGGGCTCGACCGGAGTCGTAGCCAAGGACGGCGCTTCCGGCAACGAGGCGGAACCCCCGTCGCTCTGCCCTCGCACTCTCTCGAAGTTACCTGGCGACCGTATGGCGATCAACGAAACGGTTGGTGAACACCCCTTTACACGCTGCTCACCACATGTGCGTAGGTGAGCACTGTGCGTCCCGGTACCTCGCTAGGCCGGCGCGGCGGTGAGCGGCTTGGTGACGGTTTCGAGGGACTGACCTTCGGCGTTGACGCCGAACGCCACCTCGACCAGCCCACCGGCGACCATGATCAGGCCGCCGACCACGTACCCGATGGCCAGGCCGGTGCGGCTGGAGCCGTTGCCGATCAGCGCGCCGTAGAAGAGCGGGCCGAGCGCGCCGAAGATCTGGGCGATGGCGAAGAAGACCGCGATCGCTTCGGAGCGGATCTCGATCGGCCAGGTCTCGCTGACCGTGAGGTAGGCAGAGCTGGCCCCGGCGGAGGCGAAGAAGAAGATCACGACCCAGGTGATGGTCTGTGTGGTGGCGTTGAGGACATCGGCGGCGAACAGCCATGCGCTGATCGTGAGCAGCAGCCCGGAGAGTAGGTAGGTGCCCGAGATCATCTTCTTGCGTCCGACGGTGTCGAACAGGGATCCGAGGAACAGGGGTCCGAGTAGGTTGCCGATGGAGAACGCGAGGCCGTAGATCGGGACTTTGCTGGCGCTGACGCCGTAGAAGTTGGTGAGCACGAGCGCATAGGTGAAGAAGATCGCGTTGTACAGGAATGACTGGGTGATCATTAGGGAGGCGCCGAGAATGGCCCGCTTGGGGTACTGGTGGAAGACGAGCCGTAGGAAGACCAGGTAGCCGTATTGCTTCTCCGGCAGCAGCGAGATCGCGTGGCTGTCGTCCAGGGGTTCGAGCGTCTGGCCGCTGCGGCGCGCCACCTCCTCGATCTTGCGTAGCTCGATCTCCGCCTCTTCGAGGCGGCCGTGGGTCATCAGCCAGCGCGGGCTCTCGGGCAGGGTGCGTGCGACCACGATGACGACCAGGGCGAGCACCGGGCCCATCAGGAAGGCCAGCCGCCAGCCGACGTTGACCGGGAAGGCGTTGAGGAAGATCAGAG
>JBKPQU010000318.1:0-4645 GCA_046734255.1 Actinomycetota bacterium | reverse complement strand
CTTGAGACGCCATGGCCGTGTCCCACCTGGAGCTGTCTCAAGATCACGTGGGCGCAGGGAGCTAACCCCTCCGCCGGCCGACCCCGGTCAGCTGATGTCAGCTGATGTCGCGGCGCAGCGTGATCGCCGCGCCCAGCACGCCGGCCACGGCGGCGTACCCCATCAGCACCAGGGCGCCCGCCCACCACGGCAGCAGGTCGACGCTGACCCCGCCGCCGGCCCCCGTGCTCGGCTGGACGAGCGCGCTGGTCGCCTGGCTCGGCAGGTACTTGGCGACCTCACCGGCATCGAGCGCGTTCAGCGCGAAGGCCAGGATCGGCTCGGCGATCCAGGCAATGCCGATCGCCAGCAGCAGCGCCAGCACCTGGTTGCGGATGAGCGTGCCCACGCCGAGCCCGAGCACCGTCCACAGGGCGACGGCGAGCACGGCCAGCAGCAGGGCGCGGGGGACGCCGTCGGTGAACAGCCGCAGATCGCCGCCGCGGGCCGCGATCACCGGGGCGCCCGCGGCCACCCCGGCGGCCACCACGACCACGCCGTAGGCGGCGCCCACGCCGATCAGCGCGATCAGCTTGGCGACCACGATCCGCACCCGGTGCGGGCTGGTCAGCACGGTCGCGGACATCGTCTGGTGCCGGTACTCCCCGGCCATCGCGACGACCCCGAGCGCCAGCGCGAACAGGTAGGCGACGCCCAGGCCGGCGGTGTAGACCGACCGGACGACCGCGGGGTCCCCGACGCCGGGCGACGGCGGGCCGCCGCCGAGGGCGCGCCCGGCGATGAGGCTGGTCAACAGCGCGAACCCGACCGAGGTGAGCGCGACGCCGATCAGCAGCCCCCACCACAGGCGGGTGGTGAAGATCTTGAGCGTCTCGGATCGGATCAGCCGGACCACCGGGTCTCCTCTCCCGGGCCGTCGGGGTCGGCGGTGAGCGCGAGGAAGGTGGACCCGAGGTCGCTGACCTCCGTCCGCGTCTCCTCTCGAGGGCCGTCGGGGTCGGCGGTGAGCGCGAGGAAGGTGGCCTCGAGGTCGCTGACCTCCGTCCGCAGCTCGTGCAGCTCGATCCCGCCGCGGTGGGCCAGTGCCCCGACGTCGGCCGCCGTGCTGCCGCGCACGCGCAGGAGGCCGTCCTCGGCGCCGTCCTCGACCGCGATCCCGGCGGCCGTCAGCGCCTGGACCAGCGGCCGCGGCGTGGGGGTGCGGACCACGGTGGCCGGGACGCCCTCGAGCTCCGCCAGCGGGGCCTGCCGCACCAGCCGCCCGCGGGTGATGATCACGACGTCGTCCACGGTCTGCCGGACCTCGGACAGCACGTGGCTGGACACCAGCACCGTGCGCCCCTGACCGGCCAGGTGCCGGAGGAAGCCGCGCAGCCAGCGGATGCCCTCCGGGTCCAGTCCGTTCGCCGGCTCGTCCAGCAGCAGGACCGCGGGGTCGCCGAGCAGCGCCGCGGCCAGCGCCAGCCGCTGCCGCATGCCCATCGAGAAGCCGCCGACCCGGCGCCGTGCGGCCTCGGTCAGGCCGACCAGCCCCAGCACCTCCTCCACGCGGCGCTCGGGGATCGCGGCCGTGGCCGCCAGTACCCGCAGATGGTCGCGCGCGGAACGCCCGGCGTGGAACCCGGTGGCCTCCAGGGCCGCCCCGACCGTGCGGAGCGGGTCCTTCAGGTCCTGGTAGCGCTGCCCGCCGATGGTCGCCCGCCCCGCCGTCGGGGCGACCAGGCTCAGCAGGATCCGCAGCGTCGTGGTCTTCCCGGCGCCGTTGGGCCCGAGGAAACCGGTCACGCGGCCCGAGGACACGCTGAACGTGAGGTCGTCCACGGCGAGCACGCGACCGAAGCGCTTGGTCAGGCCCTCGACCGCGACCGCGCGGGACGCGTCCCCCCCGGCGGCCATCAGCGGTCCACCAGCCGCCGGACGAGGCACAGCCCGCTCCAGGTGGCGTCGACAGCGCACACCTTGACGTCGACCCAGCCGGCGTCGAGCCCGGCCTGCCGGACGACGTTGTCGGTGAGGTCCGAGGGGACACCCGAGGCCTTCTTGGGCCAGGCGATCCAGCAGCGCCCGGCGATCGCGGTGCGTTCCAAGGCCACCGGCAGCCGCCGGTGCAACGCGGACGTGTCGGGGCAGAACGCCAGCACCACGTCGTACGGTGCGCCGGTCGCCCTCCGCTGCACCGTCGCGGCGCAGTCCGGGTCGAGGACCGCGGCGTCGAAGCCGGCCGGGACGGCGGTCAGCAGCACCCGGCTGCCCGGCTTGATCCCCAGCTTGCGGTGCAGCGGCGTCCCGGAGTACCCGAACGTCGTCGGCTTACCCTGGCCAGTAGCCACCCGCGAGTCTCCAAGGAGCGTCGTGAGATTCCTGAACGATGCCAGGCCACGCTACGACCTGACCTACAGCGACGTCTTCCTTGTCCCCTCGCGGTCCGGCGTGGCCTCCCGGCTGGACGTCGACCTGGCCGGCGACGACGGCACCGGAACGACGATCCCCGTCGTGGTGGCGAACATGACCGCGGTGGCCGGGCGGCGGATGGCCGAGACCGTGGCGCGCCGCGGCGGGCTTGCGGTGCTGCCCCAGGACGTCCCGCTGGACGTCGTGGCCGACGTGATCTCGCGGGTGAAGGCCAGCCACCCGGTGTTCGAGACCGCGCTGACGCTGCTGCCCGACGACACCGTGCACGACGCCCTGCACCTGCTGCCGAAGCGGGCCTTCGGGGCGATCGTCGTGGTCGACGCCGACCAGCACCCGATCGGTGTCGTGACCGAGGCGGACTGCCGGGGCGTGGACCGCTTCACCCAGCTGCACGAGGTGATGTCGCCGGAGCCGCTGATCCTCGAGGCGGACGTGGTCGATTCGGATCCGGGCCGCGGGCTGGCCGCGGCCTTCGACCTGTTGCAGGGGGCGCGGCGCAAGCTGGCCCCGGTGGTCCGGGACGGCCGGCTGGCCGGCGTGCTGACCCGGGTCGGCGCGATGCGCTCCACGCTGTACCGGCCCGCCGTCGACGCCGACGGCCGGCTGCGGGTGGGCGCCGCGATCGGGATCAACGGGGACGTCGAGGCCAAGGCCAAGGCGGTGGTCGCGGCCGGGGCCGACTGCCTCGTCGTGGACACCGCGCACGGCCACCAGGAGCGGATGCTCGAGGCGCTGCGGCTGGTCCGCGCGGCCGATCCGGGCGTGCCGCTGGTCGCGGGCAACGTGGTCACCCCCGAAGGCGTGCGCGACCTGGTGGCCGCGGGCGCCGACATCGTCAAGGTCGGGGTCGGCCCGGGTGCGATGTGCACCACCCGGATGATGACCGCGGTCGGCCGCCCACAGTTCTCCGCGGTGCTGGAGTGCGCGGCCGCGGCCAGGGAGCTGGGCGCGGTCGTCTGGGCGGACGGCGGCGTCCGCCACCCGCGGGACGTCGCGCTGGCGCTGGCCGCCGGTGCCGGTCAGGTGATGATCGGGTCGTGGTTCGCCGGGACCCACGAGTCCCCGGGCGACCTGCTGTTCGACGAGCAGGGCCGGGCGTACAAGGACAGCTTCGGGATGGCCTCGGCACGTGCGGTCGCCGCCCGAACCCGGGGGGACACCCCGTTCGACCGGGCTCGCAAGCGGCTGTTCGAGGAGGGCATCTCGGCGTCCCGGATGTACCTGGACCCGGAGCGGCCGGGCGTGGAGGACCTGCTCGACCACATCGTCTCCGGGGTGCGCAGCGCCTTCACCTACGTCGGTGCGGCCACCGTGGCCACCTTCGCCGAGCGGGCGGTGGTCGGGGTGCAGTCGGGGGCCGGCTACGAGGAGGGCCGTCCGCTGCCGCGAGGCTGGTGAAGGCACACCGCGGCGTTCGGTTGGGGTGCCCCGCTTGTGGGGGAGCAAGGCGTGATCCCCGATAGCATGGCCGGCGTCATGTCTTCACGACGTCGCCGGCCGGTCCGGGTCGGCTGGCGCCTCGGGGTGGGTGCGTGAACCCCTGGCTGTGGCTGGGTCTCGGCGCCCTGCTCACTCTCGGCACCGCGGTGTTCGTCGCCGCCGAATTCTCGCTGGTCGCCCTCGACCGGACGACGGTCGAGCGGGCCGCCGCCGCGGGCGACCGGCGCGCCGCCGGGGTGCTGGAGGCGATCCGTTCGCTGTCCACCCAGCTGTCCGGCGCGCAGATCGGGATCACGCTGACCACGCTGATCGTCGGCTACCTGGTCGAGCCGTCGCTGGCCAGCCTGCTCTCCGGCCCGGTGGGCCGGATCGTGCCCGATGCGTTCGCGCGCCCGGTCGCGGTCACGGTCGCGCTGCTCCTGGCCACGATCTTCTCGATGCTGGTCGGCGAGCTGGTGCCGCAGAACCTCGGGATCTCCGTGCCGCTGGCCACCGCCCGGGTCGTCGCCGGGCCGCAGCGGGCGTTCACCGCCGCCGTCCGCCCCCTGATCCGCCTGCTGAACGGCGCCGCCAACGCGCTGCTGCGCGTGGTGGGGGTGGAGCCGCAGGAGGAGCTGCGCAGCGGCCGTTCCGCCGACGAGCTGGCGGCGCTGGTCCGGCGCTCGGCCGCCGCGGGGACGCTGGCCGAGCAGACTGCGATGCTGCTCACCCGCTCGCTCGACCTGTCCACCCGCACTGCCGCGGACGTGATGCTGTCTCTTATACACATCTCCGAGCCCACGAGACACTAATC
>JBKPQU010000317.1:0-2588 GCA_046734255.1 Actinomycetota bacterium | reverse complement strand
GACCACCAAGCCGGACGTGTGCTGGCAGCTACCGATCCGGCGCACGTTCCGCGACGTCGAGCGGCAGGACGGCACGACGTACACCGAGGTGACGATCGGCGAGTACGACCGCCGCGGCTGGGGCCCCGGCGGCCACGACCTCGACTGGTACTGCACCGGCAATCCCGCGGCGCACATCGGCTCCGTGCCGGTGTTCCGCTCGCTCGCACCGGAGCTGACCGAGCTGATCGGCGCCGGCCCGTACGCCGAACTGGCCCGGCACTGCGAGGACTTCATCGGCGCCCGAGCGGGCACCTCCGGCGTCCCCGGAGCGAGGGTGACCGCGACGGCGTCGGCGGCACGGCATCCCGCAACCGTTGCGGCGGAGCGCCGCACCGCGCGGCCCGAGGCCAAGCGGCGCAAGGGATCCCGTGCCTGACGGCGTCATCCCCAGTCCCAACCTCTGGCACCACCCGCAGGTCTACGAGCTCGAGAACCGCGGTGTCGACCCCGACGGCGTGATCGAGCAGGGGATGCGCGCGATCCGTGGCTGGGCGGGCGCCGCAGTCGTCGACATCGGCTGCGGCTCGGGGTTCCACCTCCCGCGCTTCGCCGCCGAGGCGGCGCAGGTGACCGGGGTCGAGCCGCACCCGCCGCTGGTCGCGCTGGCCAGGAAGCGGGTGCGCGGCGCCCGTACCGCCGCGGGTCACGGGATCCGGGTGCGGCGCAGCCGGGCGCAGTCGTTGCCGCTGCCGGACGCGTCGGTGGACGTGGCGCACGCCCGGTGGGCGTACTTCTTCGGCCCGGGCTGCGAGCCCGGGCTGGCCGAGCTGCACCGGGTGATGCGCCGCGAGGGCGTGGCGTTCGTCATCGACAACGACGCCACCCGGTCCACGTTCGGCGAATGGTTCCGCCGGCAGCTGCCGGACTACGACCCGGCCGCGGTGGAGCGCTTCTGGGCCGCGCAGGGCTTCACCCGGCAGCCGCTGGACATCCGCTGGGACCACGCCTCCCGCGCGGACTTCGAGGCCGTGGTGGGCATCGAGTTCCCGCCCGAGCTGGCCGGACAGATCCTCGACTCCCATCCCGGCACCGGCGTGGACTACGCCGTGAACCTGTTCTGGCGACGGTACTAACGCGTCGAATACTCCACCCTGCGAAATGCGTGCTCTCGACGGGCCGGGAAATGGAATGCATCGTGGAGTCATGGCGACCGCAGGTGCTCCTCACGACCCGAGGCCGGCCCCCTCGGAACCACGCGCCCAGGCGCCGATCCGCTGGCCCCACCGGGACGGCCCGACGCTCCGAGCGCTCGCCGTCTGGCTGCTCGGCCTGGCGATCGCGCTGGGCATACCGGCACTGATCGTCCCACCCGGCGCGGATACCGCGCCGATCGGCAAGGTGCTGACCGCGCTCGGGTTCACCGTGCTCGGCGCCGGGGTGATGCTGCTGGCCAGCTACGGGCTGTACCGCCGGCACCATGACGCCCTGGTGTTCGTGATGGGTGGCGTCCCGGCGATCTCCTGCGTTGCGGGCGGCGTGGTCATCGCGGCGGGCAAGGCCTTCAACTTCTGAGCACCTTCCGAGAACGTCCGCGGAGGTCGCGCTGTCGGCGCCGCGGCGTAGCGTCGCAGGCATGACCACGGCCGTGATCGAGATCGACTGGAATGCCGAGCTCCTTGAGCAGCTGGACTGGCACTGGACGAACCATCTCCGGCCCAGGATGGACGGCCTGACCGACGAGGAGTACCTCTGGCAGCCGGTCGCCGGGTGCTACACGCTGCGGCAACGCAACGACGGCACGCTCGAGCTGCCCTGGGAGTTCCCCGAGCCGAGCCCGCCGCCGTTCACCACGATCGCCTGGCGGCTGTGCCACATCATCGGCCCGGTCCTGCGGCAGCGGGCCGAGAACCACTTCGGGAGCGGCACGTGGCGCTGGCGGGACGTCCACTGGCCGCCTACCGCGGCCGGCGCGCTGGCCATGCTGGACGACGCCTACGCGATGTGGGCGGACGGCGTCCGCTCGCTCGGCCCGGACGGGCTGGCCAGGCCGTGCGGCCCCGCGGAGGGCCCGTTCAGCGCCTACCCGCTCGCCACCCTCGTGCTGCACATCAACCGCGAGGTCATCCACCACGGTGCCGAGGTCGCCTGCCTGCGCGACCTCTACCGCGACCAGCAGCCCGGCTGATCGCAGATCGTCGCCGGACTGTCCTGCCCGTGCCGTACGGTTCCCGATCGTGGCGAGCGGAGCGAGGTCGGGGCGGGCCGAGCGGCCCGGCTACCTGTGCGGGGAGTGCGGCTGGACGACGAGCAAGTGGGTCGGCCGGTGCGGGGAGTGCCAGGCGTGGGGGACGGTCGAGGAGACGCCGACCGCGACGGCGATCACCCGGGCGCGCCCCGCGTCCGTCCGGGCGCGGCCGATCGCCGAGGTCGAGGCGAGCTCCGCGGTCGCCTGGCCGACCGGCGTCGGCGAGCTCGACCGCGTGCTCGGGGGCGGCCTGGTCGGCGGCGGGGTCGTGCTCGTGGCCGGCGAGCCGGGCGTGGGCAAGTCCACGCTGCTGCTCGACGTCGCCTCGCGGGCGGCCCAGCACGGGCGGACGGTCCTGTAC
>JBKPQU010000316.1:0-5832 GCA_046734255.1 Actinomycetota bacterium | reverse complement strand
CAACCGGTCCAGGACGCCGGCACCGATCAGCCGCCGCCGGGCGGCGGCGCGGCGATCACTCCCGGCGAACGGGTCCGGGGGGTTCCAGCTCACCGCGAAACCAGGGTGCTCCGGCAGGCCGGGCGCGACGGGCAGCGCTTCGCACAGGGCGAGCCAGGCCTCCTCGTCGAGGACCAGCCGGCGCTCGGCGCCCGGGGTGTCGACCCAACCGGTCGTGCCAACGGCTTCCCACTCGGCCTCGGACGTGGTGTCCACGCCGTGTCGGTCCTCCTCCACCGGCGCCTGCGGCCCGACCCTGCTCGTTCCGTTCCCGCGGTGCGGGTCGCGGCGTCGGTATGGGCGATGTCTGCGGTCCTGACCAGCGGCCTGCCGGCGCGCTGCGGCGGTCGGCGCGACATCCGGCGGGCCAGCCGCCAACGGTCGAGCATCCCCGAGCGGGGCGATCCCGTCAATCGGCCTGATTCGCATCGCCGGCTACCCTCAGCGATCAAATCGGGTCGGATCGCCCGGCTTCGGGGCGACCGGAACCCGCGTTCGACCGGGGGAGGCTCAGGCGCCGGGGAAGCCCCCGGCCTTGGGAACCTCCAGCTCGCTCTTGGACAGCTCCTCGACGTTGACGTCCTTGAACGTCACCACCCGCACGGACTTGACGAAGCGGGCCGGCCGGTAGACGTCCCACACCCAAGCGTCGTTCATCACGACCTCGAAGTAGACCTCGCCGTCGGCTGAGCGAACCTTCAGATCGACATGGTTGGCCAGGTAGAACCGCCGCTCGGTCTCCACGACGTAGGAGAAGAGCCCTACGACGTCGCGGTACTCCCGATAGAGCTGCAGCTCCATCTCGGTCTCGTAGTTCTCGAGGTCCTCGGCGCTCATGGTGGCCGGTCGCTCCTGGAGTGCGGCGTGCGGCCGTGCGGCGGGCACGGCGTCCGTGCGGCGGACCGACCGGGGTCGGGACCGCTGAGTCCATCATGGCCCAAGCCGGAGGCAAGCGGTGACCCTGCCGCTGCGGCGCGTCACACGGCGTGATCGGAACTGGCGCTATGCGAGCATTCCCCCGGGGCCGGCGGCCAGCGCCTGACCCCCTAGGATGGGCGCGGATCGTCGGATCCGCGGCGGTGGGGCCCGCCGGCCCGTGGCGGCACGGGAGAACCGCGGCGCAGGCCGCCAACGGTCCCTGCCAGTAGTCCGTGCTGGCAGGAGGCAGCCATGTCCGACGCAACCCACCTCAGCAGCCCGGCCCGCCCGCGCGCGGCCCTCTGGACGCCCGCGTTCGGCGGCCGCTGGCCGGTGCTGGCGGCGATCTCCGTCGGGGGCGTGGTGGGTGCCCTCGCCCGGGCCCTGCTGGCCACGGCGATGCCGCACACCGCGACCCAGTTCCCCTGGAGCACGTTCGTGATCAACGTCTCCGGGTGCCTGCTGATCGGCACGCTGATGGTGCTGCTCACCGAGGTGTGGACCGGCCGCCGGCTGCTGCGGCCGTTTCTGGCCACGGGGGTTCTCGGCGGATACACCACGTTCTCCACGTACGTCGTCGACATCCAGCACGGGCTCGCCGCCGCGGCGCCGCGGCCGGCGCTGGCCTACCTGATCGCCACTCCGGTCTGCGCGCTGTTCGCCGTCTTCGCGGCCACCAGACTCACCCGGCGGCTGATCCGCCCGAGACACTCGAGCCGATTTGGGAAGCGGTAGACATGCCTTCCACCGAGCCTTCGACGCACACCAGGGCCGCACTTCACGGACCGGCGCTCCGGCTGACCGTGATCATCGGCGAGGACGAGCAATGGCACCACCGCCCGCTCTACAGCGAGGTGGTGCACCGGGCGCACGCCGCAGGCCTGGCGGGGGCCACGGTCCTGCGCGGGATCGAGGGGTTCGCCGGCTCCCGGATGATCCACACCACCCGCTTGCTGTCGATGAGCGAGGACCTCCCGGTGACGGTCCTGATCGTGGACGCCGAGGACCGGATCCGGGCGTTCCTCCCCCAGCTCGACATCGTCGCCCACGGCCTGGTCATGCTCGACCAGGTCGAGGTGGTGGGCGTCACCGCGGAGCAGGCATGACGCTCCTGCTCGTGGCGCTGGGAGCCGCGGTGGGCGCGCCGCTGCGCTACCTCGTGGACCGGGCCGTGCAGGTGCGGCACGACTCCGTGTTCCCGTGGGGCACGTTCTGCGTGAACGTCGGCGGGTCCGCGCTGCTCGGCCTGCTGTCCGGCCTGCCCGCGCCGGCCCCGCTGTCGGCGCTGCTCGGCGTGGGGTTCTGCGGCGCGCTGACGACGTACTCGACGTTCGGCTACGAGACCCTGCGGCTGACCGAGGACGGCGCGGGGGTCCTGGCCGTGCTCAACGCGGTGGGCAGCGTGCTGGCGGGGCTCGGCGCGGGCTTCTGCGGGTTCGCGCTGGCCTCGGCGATCACGGGGTGATCAGCCCTCGTCCTCGACCTCGTCCTCGACCTCGTCGTCGATGTCGTCGATGTCGTCGTCCAGATCGAGGTGGAGATCGTCGCCGTCGTCGGACGCCTCGCCGAGCAGCGTCATCGCGGCGGCCGCGGCCTGGGCGGCCTGCTCGTCGGTGAGCACCACTCCGTCGGCCCGCCCGCCGGCCAGCGCGGCCAGGTCGAGGATCAGCCCGTCCACCCCGGGGAGGCTCCACGAGCGGCGGTGCTGACCTGACGGGCCGTACTGGCTCAGGGCCACCACGTGCTCGGGTGCGGCGTATCCCTTGTTGTCGCGCCAGCCGTAGTCGGGGTGCTCGTCGGCCCGGACCACCATGATCCCGTCCCGCTCGACCTTGGCCAGCACGCTGGCCGCCGCCACCGCCGCGCACCGCATGTCGGCCTTCACCCGGGTGACCACGCGTGGCAGCGGCCCGGCCGGCACCGGCGGGGTCGGCACCGGCAGCGCCGGCACCGGGAGTTCGAACAGTGCGTCCTGCACCGCGCGCGGGGTCAGCCAGTCGTGCGAGCCGTCCAGCAGGACGCAGCTCGGGACCGCGGGGAGCGTACTCAGCGCACGCCAGGCGGCCAGCCGCAGCGCCGCGATGATGCCGATCAGGTCGATCTCCCACGGCTCGGCATGGCCGACCGCGCGTGCCACTCCCCAGCGGCGCAACCGCGGGGCGATCGCCTCCCGGGCGATCGGGGTGAGCAGCTTGGAGTCGCGCACCCCCGGCGGGGCCGTCCTCGTCGAGGCATCCACGACCACCACGCCGACCGTGACCGGGCCGGCCAGCGCACCGCGGCCCACCTCGTCCATCCCGGCAACGAGGACATGCCCGTCGCGCAGCAGGCGCCGTTCCTCGCGCAGGGTCGGGGCACCGGAGCGGACGCCCGGCCCGTGCCGGGCATCGACGCCGGTGGGCGCGCCCCTCCTGGCGCGTCGGCGGACCTCGGCCGGCGCGCTCATCTCACCCGGCGGGTACGTGCGCGAAGACCGATTCGGGGTTGTGCAGGACGGCCATCCGGCCCGGTGGCCAGACGATCACGAAGGCCTTGCCGACGACGTCGTCGATCGGCACGGTGCCGTCGTGGACGTCCCGATGGAACCGGGAGTCCTCGGAGACCGAGCGGTGGTCGCCCATCACCCAGATCCTGCCCGCAGGGACGGTGACGGTGAAGTCGATGTCGCTGGGCCGGTTGCCGGGGTACAGGTAGGGCTCGTTGATCGCGTCCCCGTTGACGGTGACCCTGCCGTTAGCGTCGCAGCAGGCAACCTTGTCGCCGGGCAGGCCGATCACCCGCTTGATCAGGTGTTCCCCGGTGTCCGAGGGGAGCAGGCCGACGAACGTCAGCGTCGAGCGGATCGCCTTGCGCACCGGGCTTTCCGGCTGCTCCAGCACCGGGGTGAGCCACCCGCCGGGGTCGGAGAACACCACGATGTCGCCGTGCCGCAGGGTCAGCGGCCCGGGGGTGAGTTTGCTCACCAGCACCCGGTCGCCGGCCTGCAGGGTGTTCTGCATCGAAGCCGAGGGGATGTAGAAGGCCTGGACGAGGAACGTCTTGATCAGCAGCGAGAGTCCGAGGGCGATCACCAGGACCAGCGCGACCTCGCGCAGCAGCGCGAGCACGCCCGCCGCGACCTCGCCGCCGGTCGAGCGCTCCGCGTTGCCGGTGGCCGACTTCGACTGCGTCACCGGTCTCCCCCCGTCGGACCGCTTCCCAGAACGTGGATGTCGGACGGCGGCCAGGACACCGCGACGACCGGGCCGATCACGCGCCGGATCGGCACCGTTCCCCCACCGGGGTCGCCGAGGTGGGCGCGGGAGTCGGCGGAGGCGCTGCGGTGGTCGCCCATCACCCAGAGCCGCCCGGACGGGACGACGACGCTGAACCGGACCAGGCTGGCGGCGTCGCCGGGGTGCACGTACGGCTCGTCCAGCGGGCGGCCGTTGACCGTGACCCGGCCGACGTCGTCACAGCAGGCGACCCGGTCGCCGGGCACCCCGATCACCCGCTTGACGTAGTCCCGGGAGCCGACCGGAACCCCGACCGCGGCGGCGATCGCACGTCCGGCGCGGGCGAGCGCGGACGACGGCGGGGTCGGCGGCGGGTCGAACACGCCGGAACCGTCGAAGACCACGACGTCGCCGCGATGCACCCCCCGCAGGGTCGCGGCCGCCGGGGAAACCAGCACGCGCTCGCCGACCTGCAGGGTCGGTTCCATCGAGCCGGTGGGGATCACGAAGGTCTGCACGAGCGTCGCGCGGACTCCGACGACCACCACCGCGGCGACGGCGAGCAGGACGGCGATGCGACGCAGCGGCACCGCCGCCAATCCCTGCCGACCCTCCTGCCACGGGGCGGGCTGCGCCTCGGGGGCGCTATCCGCTACCACGTCGACACCAGGGTTGCGCGCATTCGTGCGCCGGTCATCCCAGCTCCTCGCTCGCCCTACCGCTGCCGTCCGCCGGCCCGTCGATCAACTCAGCGCGACGAGGGTGTCTCGCGCTTCTCCTTGATCTTCGCGGCCTTGCCGCGGCGCGACCGGAGGTAGTACAGCTTCGCCCGGCGCACGTCGCCGCGGGTGACCACCTCGATCTTGTCGATGATCGGCGAGTGCACCGGGAAGGTCCGCTCGACGCCGACGCCGAAGCTGATCTTCCGGACGGTGAAGGTCTCGCGCACGCCCCCGCCGGAGCGGCGGATCGCCACGCCCTGGAAGACCTGGATCCGGGAGCGGGTGCCCTCCACGACCTTGACGTGCACCTTGAGGGTGTCGCCGGGCCGGAACGCCGGCAGCTCCGCGCGCAGCGACGCGGCGTCCAGACTGTCCAGGGTGTGCATGGCCGATCGCTCTCCCGCAGGTGCCACAGGTCACCCGCGCACGTCAGGGTCCGCGAACTGGTCAGGTTGGTGCCGATGCTCGAGATCGGTGCTGGCCCCCCTGTGGCAGGGCCTCGGCCCGCTCGCGGCACGAACGCCCAGTCTGCCATAGCGCCTCAGCCGGGCCGAAATCGCCCCTCCGCAGGGAACCAGCCCTCTTCGGCGAGCACGGCGAGGTCGTCAGCGGACATCGCGGCGGGATCCAGCGCGGCCACGAGGTCCGGGCGGCGGCGGGCCGTGCGCCGGAGACGCTGCTCCCGGCGCCACCGCTCGACCTCGGCGTGGTGGCCGGACAGCAACACGTCCGGTATCGCGCGGTCGCGCCACATCGCGGGGCGGGTGTAGACCGGGTACTCCAGCAGGCCGTCCTCGTGGCTCTCCTCGACCAGGCTGTCGGCGTTGCCCAGAACGCCGGGCAGCAGCCGCGCGACCGCCTCCACGACCGCGAGCACCGCGACCTCGCCGCCGGCGAGGACGAAGTCGCCCAGGCTGAGCAGCCGGACCGGCATCAGC
>JBKPQU010000315.1:0-8992 GCA_046734255.1 Actinomycetota bacterium | reverse complement strand
AGTCCATAAGGTACGAACGGATCCGCCCTCCGCCTGATCGATCGGAGCGGCGAGTCAGCCGGCGGCGGCGGTGGCCGCACCGCCCGGATCTCCGAGCCGGCGGGACAGGTCCCCGGCACCGGCGCGGACGAGCGCGGCCAGCGTGGCCGCGCGCTCGGCCTGCCAGCGCGTCGCCGGCACCGAGATGCTGATCGCGGCCGCCATCCGGCCCGTGTGGTCGTACACCGGTGCCGCCACGCAGTGCACGGCATCGTTGGACTCGCAGTCGTCGTAGGCCACGAGGTCGCGCCTGACCTGATCCAGATGCGATCGCAGCTGGGACAGCGAGGAGATGCTGTTCGGCGTCATCACAACCAGCGCGCCGCCGGGCGGGTAGCGGGCGTCCAGCGCCTCGGCGCTCAGCCCGGACAGCAGCACCTTGCCGACGGCGGTGCAGTGCGCGGGAAGCCGGCGGCCCACCGCCGAGACCATCCGCACCGGAAGCGTGCTGTCGACCTTGGCGATGTAGACGACGTCCGCACCGTCGAGGACGGCGACGTGCACGGTCTCGTCGCAGGCCTGGGCCACGCGCTGGGCGGCCTCCTGCGCCTCGCGGACCAGGTCGAGCCGATCGGCGAACTGGCTGCCCAGCTGGAAGGTGCGAAGCCCGAGCCGGTAGTTCGTCGGAGCTCCGACCACGGCGTCGAGGTAGCCGCGCTCGACCAGCGTGGCGAGCAGTTCGTGCACGGTGGTCCGGGGCAGACGGAGCAGGTCGGTGATCTGCGGCGCGGACAGCACGGGATGGCTGATGAACAGCTCGAGGATGTCCAGCGCCCGGTTCACCGAGGGCACCGACCGGCTCATCCGGATCCCTTCTCGCTCCCGCCGCCGCCCCCGTGCGACGCCAGCGTACGCGCGCGGCAGCGCTTCGATGTCGCGGGACGGCGGCCCTGCCGGCCATGCCACGGCGTTGACGCTCTGATGGTCGGAGGATACTGTCCTTGAGCCGGTATATCGAACACTGTTCGGAATACTGGCGAACCACGGCGAGTCAGTCGCCCGAGTGAGGAGCGCCGATGACTGCGCCGAGCGATGTCACCACGCCCCAATTGCTGCTGGACCTCGGGCTTCCCGCCGGTGACCTGCACGGGGGCCCGGGTTCCGACCTGCGCTTCCCGGACGGCGCGCAGTACCGGGTGGAGATCCCCAGCGTCGAGGGCCCCCGCTGCCTGGAGGCCGTGCTGGTGGAGGCCGAGCGGCTCGACGTCCCTGTGGTCCGGGTGTCCCAGGGCACCGGCGTGGGCCTGCTCACCGACGCGGAGATCGCGGAGATGTCCGCGATGGCCACCACCGCCGGCGTCGAACTCAGCCTGTTCGCCCGCCCGTGCGCGGCCTGGGACGTCTCGGCGATGGCCCGCACGGATGCCGGAGGGGTGCTCTCCCCCTGTGCCCGGGGGCAGGACCAGGTGGTCGCGGTGGTCGACGAGATCCGCCGGGCGGCCGACCTCGGGGTGCGCAGCGTCCTGATCTCCGACCTCGGCGTGCTGTCCATCTTCGGCCGCCTGCGCCGGTCCGGTGCCCTGCCCGCGCAGATGCAGGCGAAGGTCTCGGTGATGCTGCCGGCCGCGAACCCCGCGAGCGCCGCCATCCTGGCCGGCCTAGGCGCGGACACCCTCAACCTCCCCACCGACCTGAGCGTCGGCCAGATCGCCGCGATCCGATCGGTGGTCGGCATCCCGCTGGACATCTACGTGGAGTCCCCGGACAACATCGGTGGCTTCGTCCGCCACTACGAGATCGCCCGGCTGATCGAGGTGGCCAGCCCGGTGTACGTGAAGTTCGGTCTGCGCAACGCCCCGGACGTCTACCCCTCCGGCAGCCACCTCGAAGCCCTCGCGATCGCCCTCTCCCGCGAACGGGTGCGCCGGGCCCGGCTGGGCCTGGACCTGTTGCGCCGCAGCGGGTATCCCGCGGTCGGCTCCCGCCCCGGGGCGCCCGGGCTCGCGCTCGGCGCGGCCTAGCCGAAGGCGCGGCTACCGCGCGCGGCTCTCAGATCGACCAGGGGTCGAGGCCGTGCGCGGGGAAGACCGCGCGACGGGTCGCCATCACCGCCCGGTCGACCGGGTCGTCGGGGTCGTAGCCGGTGGCCCAGGAGCGGTAGTCCGCGGACCGGCCGTCGGTCATGTGGACCGGTGCCGGGCGGCCCATCCGGGCGTGCACGTACTCCTGCCACGGACCCGGCGTCGTGGTGGCCGGGTCGACGGGTGCGTGCGCGGCGATGCCGACCAGGTGTGTCCAGGCCCGCGGCACCACCTGGACGATCTCGTACCCGCCGCCGCCGGTGGCGACCCACCGGCCCCCGCAGACTCGGTGCGCGAGCTCGTGCACGGCCTCGTACGACGCCCGCTGGGCGTCCAGCGAAAGCGCCATGTGAGCCAGCGGGTCCAGCGCGTGCGAGTCGCAGCCGTGCTGGCTGACCAGCACCTCCGGCTCGAAGGCCTCCAGCAGCGGCGGGACGATCGCGTGGAAGGCGCGCAGCCAGCCCGCATCCCCCGTGCCCGGCGGGAACGCGACGTTCGCGGCCATGCCCTCCGCCTTGGGTCCTCCGGAGTCCTGCGGGAAACCGGTGCCCGGGAACAGGACCCGGCCGGTCTCGTGGAGCGAGATCGTCAGCACCCGGTCGTCGTCCCAGAACACCCGCTCGACGCCGTCGCCGTGGTGGACGTCGACGTCGACGTAGCCGACCCTCCTCGCCCCGGCGTCCAGCAGCGCCTTGATCCCGATCGCGACGTCGTTGTAGACGCAGAAGCCGCTCGCGGACGACGGCATCGCGTGGTGCAGGCCGCCGGTGTAGTTCAGCCCGTGCTCGGCCTCGCCGGTCCAGACCGCCAGCGCCACGTCGCGGGTGCCCTCGGCGACTCGTGCGCTCGGGTCGTGCATGCCGGGAAACACCGGCACGTCGTCGGTCCCCAGACCCCACCGCAGCGCGGGCGCGTAGGGCGGCTCGGACGCCACCCGCACCGCCTCGACGTACTCGGCGGTGTGCACGGTGGTGAGCACCTCGTCGGTCGCCGGTTCGGCGCCGACCACCCGAACCCCGGGCCGGTGGAGCAGACCTAACTCGTCACACAGCCGCGTGGTCAGCTCCAGCCGCACCGGCGCCAGGGGATGGCTCGGCCCGAAGTCGTAGCGAGTGAACGCCTCGTCCCAGATCAGCCGCAGTCCGTCCACCGCACGACCTCCCTCGCTGCCGACCGCCCTCACGCTACTGGCAGCCTGCGCGGCACCGGGCATACCGCACATCCGTTCTGCCATCGCACGCGGCGGCCAGCCGCTGCCATGACGGCACCTTTCGCGTGCCACAGTGGACACGGCCACGCAGATGCCCGAGGCTTCCCCGGCGTCCGGCGTGGCAGGCGGGAGGAGGTCAGCGTGACGAGGGACGGGAAGGATGCCCCGATCAAGGGCGTGCTCATCTGCGGGCTCGGCCGGTTCGGCTCGTCGACCGCCGAGGCCCTGGTACGGCTCGGGCACGACGTGCTGGCGATCGACCGCGACCCCAAGATCGTCCAGGAGATGGCCGGCCGCCTGACCCGCGTGGTCGAGGCGGACACCGCCAACGAGGAGGTCCTGCAGGAACTGGGCTGCCAGGAGTTCGGCCTGGCCGTCGTTGGGATCGGCACCTCGATCGAGTCCAGCGTGCTCACCTGCGCCAACCTCGTGGACCTGGGCCTTCCCAAGATCTGGGCCAAGGCGATCAGCCAGGCGCACGGCCGGATCCTCGAGCGGATCGGCGTGCACCGCGTGATCTACCCCGAGGCGGACGCCGGCCGGCGGGTCGCCCACCTGGCCACCGGCAAGCTGATGGACTTCATCGAGTTCGACGACGGGTTCGCGATCGTCAAGATGCGCCCGCCGACGGAGACCCAGGGGTTCACGCTGGCCGAGTCCAACGTGCGGCAGAAGTACGGCGTGACCGTCGTCGGAGTCAAGTCGCCCGGCGAGGACTTCACCTACGCCGTGCCTGCGACCCGGGTCACCAGCCACGACGTGCTGATTGTCAGCGGCCACACCAAGCTGATCGAACGCTTCGCCGCCCGGCCGTGAGCGGCTCCCAGCCTCCGGCCACGAATCACCACCACGGGCCGGACCCGTCACCGTGGGCGGCCGCGCCTCGCCGGCGGCTGGCCGGGGCGCGCCGCCGCTGGCATGCCCTCGGCGGCGCGCGCAGCGCCGGGCGGGTGCTGGCCTGGTTCGTGCTCGCCATGATCGCCGGGACCCTGCTGCTGATGCTGCCGGTCGCCTCCGCCTCCGGCCGCGGCGCCGGCTTCTCCACAGCGATGTTCACCGCGATCGCTGCGGTGTGCGTGACCGGCCTGCACGTCGTCGACCCGGGCACGTACTGGAGCGGCACCGGCCAGGTCGTGATCCTCCTGCTGATGCAGTTCGGCGGGGTCGGGGTGATGTGGTTCGCCTCGCTGGTCGGCCTGCTCGTCGCCGACCGGCTGGGGCTGCGCAGCCGGATGCTCGCGCCGCTCGCCCCCGCCCCGGGCGAGGCGGGCCGGGTCGGCGGGATCGGCGGGGCGGTCAGCCCCGCGACGTCCCGCCGGCTGTTCCTCGGGGTGCTGCGGATCAGCCTGGCGGTGGAGGCCGTGGTCTGGCTGGTGCTGTGGCTGCGGCTGGAGTTCGGGTACGGCGAGCGCCCGCTGCGGGCGGCCTGGCTCGGTCTGTTCCACGCCGTCTCCGCGTACACCAACACCGGGCTGGCGCTGTGGCCCGACAACCTGCAGCGATTCGCCGGCGACGGCTGGGTGCTGCTGCCGCTGCTCGCCGCGGTCGTGCTCGGCGGGATCGGCTACCCGGTCTGGCACGAGCTGCTGCGAGCACGGCGCGGGCGCACCTGGTCGGTGCACGTGCGGCTGACCGTGATCACGACGGCGGTGCTGCTGGTGCTCGGCCCCTTCGCGGTGTTCCTCACCGAGCGGCACACCACGCTCGCGGGGCTGGACGGGACGCACCAGGCGCTGGCGGCGCTGTTCAGCGGGGTCGCGCCACGGACGTCGGGATTCGCGACGATCGACTACTCGCACGCCGATCCGGGGACGCTGCTGATCACCGCCGCGCTGATGTTCATCGGCGGCGGCAGCGCGAGCGCCGCCGGCGGGATCAAGGTGACGACGCTCGCCGTGCTCAGCCTGGCCGTGGCCTCGGAGCTGCGCGGGCGGACGGACGTCGAGGCGTTCGGCCGGCGCATCGACGGGACCACCGTGCGCCAGGCGCTGACCGTCGTGATGCTGGCCATGGTGGTGATCGCCGCCTCGACGCTGGCGCTGCTCGAGCTGTCGTCGCTGGAGGTGGGCGACGCGCTGTTCGAGACGGTGTCCGCGTTCGCCACCGCCGGGTTGGCCACCGGGCGGACCGGCGGCATTCCCACGTCCGGGCACAACCTGCTGCTGGTGCTGATGCTGGTCGGCCGGTTCGGGACGATCGTGCTGGCCTCCGGGCTGGCGGTCCGCGAGCGCCGCCGCCTCGTGCGCTACCCGCAGGCCCGCCCGCTCGTGGGCTGACCCGACACGCAGGAACGGTCACGCCGGGCCGGGCACGCACGGACCGTCACGCCGGGGCGGGCAGCCGGGGGCCGCGGTCGAGCAGGTCGGCGAGCAGGTCGCCGTCCTCCTCCAGCCGAGCGAGCACCTCCTCGATCCCGATCTGCCGGAGCCGGGGTCCGCCGGCGTCCACCTCGTCCCATTGCCGGGGCGCCGCCACCCAGGGCATCTCCCGGCCGCGCATTGAGTACGGCGCGATCGTCGTCTTGGCGCCGTGGTTCTGGCTCCAGTCGAGCAGCACCTTGCCCGGGCGCAGGCTCTTGGTCATCCGGGAGACCACCAGCCGCGGCATCGCGCGCTCCAGTTCCTCGGCGAGCTCGCGGGCGTACTCGCGGACGGCGTCGGCGTCCTGCCGGCCGGAGATCGCGGCGTACAGCTGCATGCCCTTGCTGCCGCTGGTCACGGGGAACGCGGTGAGGCCGTCGTCGGCCAGGCGGTCGCGGACGGCGCAGGCCACCTGCGCGCACTCCTTCAGCCCGGCGGGAGGCCCGGGGTCGAGGTCGATCACGAGCCGGTCCGGGCCGTGGACGCCGCCGCGGGGGCCGACCGTCCACTGCGGCACGTGCAGCTCGAGCGCGGCCAGGTTCGTCGCCCACATCAGCGTGGGCAGGTCGTCGATGATCGGGTAGTCGATCGTCTCCCGGTCCGCGGCGCTGCCCGGCACGGGCAGCCGCACCCGACGGACCCAGGAGGGCGTCCCGCGCGGCAGGTTCTTCTCCACGAACATCGGGCCGCTCACGCCGTCCGGCCAGCGCATCCGGGTCAGCGGCCGGTCCCGCAGGTGCGGGAGCATCGCCTCCGCGACCGCGGCGACGTAGTGCAGCACCTCGCCCTTGGTGGTGCCCGTGGCCGGGTACAGCACCTTGTCGAGGTTGCTCAGCTTCATCCGCCGGCCATCGACCTCGACCACCTGCTCCTCTGCCACGTCGGCAGCCTGGCCCACCCCGCCCGGTCACGCCAACCTGCCTGCCCCCCGGCGTCCGGGGGCGGGCCGTCACCGACAGGAGGGAACGGTCAGGAGAAGCGGGCCGAGGCCGGGTCGAGGTCGGCCCGGATGCCGGCGAACACGGGGGCGCGCAACCGGCCGCCCTCGGTCCGGCCGACGTGCCGGACGTCGATCAGGAGCCGCGGTTCCACCCACACGGCGCCGGTGGCGTCCTCCCGGGGGACGAGGCCCGTGAACGGCGCGGCCGCCCGGCGCAGGGGCAGCAGCGTGCGGCGCAGCTCCTCCTCGACGGCGCCGGTGATCCCGCTGCCCACCCGCCCGGCGAACGCCAGCCGCCCCCCGTCGCCCCAGACACCGAGCAGCAGGGCGCCGATCCGCTCCCGGGTGCCGGACTCGGGCCGCCAGCCGCCGACCACACAGGTCTGGGTGTGCTGGTGGGCCATCTTGACCCAGTCCGGGCTGCGCACCCCGGGCTGGTAGGGGGAGTCGCGCCGCTTGGCCACCACCCCCTCCAGCCCCTGCTCCCGGGTCGCCCGCAGGAGGAGGTCGCGGTCGTCGTACGCCGGGGAGATCTGCCAAGCCGTCCCGGACGGGGCGAGCCGCTCCAGGGACTCCCGGCGCTGCTGCCACGGCCGGGCGATCACCTCGACGCCGTACAGCCGCAGCACGTCGAAGGCGATCAGCGAGGCCGGCGAGGCACGGGCCAGCGCCTCGGCGCGGCGGGCGTCCCGGACGTTCATCCGCTCACCGAGCGCCGCGAACGACGGGCGGCCCCCTGCCAGTACGATCACCTCACCGTCGAGCAGGACGTCCGGATGGGCGTCGCTGAGGCCGCTGAGCTCCGGAAAGGCCACCGTGACATCCCGCCCGGTCCGGCTCCACAGCCGCAGCCGGGCGTCGTGCACATCCGCGAGCACGCGCATCCCGTCCCACTTGACCTCGTACGCCCACGCCGTCCCGTCACCTGGCAGCCCGATCTCCGGGTCGGCTGGGGTGGCGAGCATGGGCCGCATGGCGTCATGCTGCCTGGGACGGCACCTCGATGCGAGACCGGCGCGAGACCACCGCCGCCGGCCTGACCATGGCCCGGTGGGTCGCGCGTCACGGGGTGAGCCCGGCGTCCTTCCCCGACCACGCCGGGGCTGGAGGGAGCGGTAATGCGAGCGATCTGGAAGGGTGCGGTCTCCTTCGGCCTGGTCAACGTGCCGGTGCGCCTGTACTCGGCCACCCAGGAGCACGACATCAGGTTCCACCAGGTGCACCGCGACGACGGTGGGCGCATCCGGATGCAGCGGATCTGCTCCGTCGACGGGCAGCCGGTCAGCTACGACCAGCTGGCCAAGGGGTACGAGGCCCCGGACGGGCGGCTCGTCGTGCTGACCGAGGATGACTTCGAGGCGCTCCCGCTGCCCACGAGCCATGAGATCGACGTGGTCGAGTTCGTGCCGAGCGAGCAGGTGGACCCGATCCTGTTCAACCGCTCGTACTACCTCGAACCCGACGCGCGGGCGGTCAAGCCGTACGCGCTGCTGCGCGAGGCATTGCAGGCCACCGACCGGATGGCGGTGGTCAAGGTGGCGTTGCGGCAGCGGGAGACGATGGCGGTGCTGCGGGTGCGCGGCGACGTGATCCTTCTGCAGACGCTGCTCTGGCCGGATGAGGTGCGCGGCCCGGACTTCGACGTCCTGCAGTCCGACGTCGAGCTGCGTCCGCAGGAGCTGCAGATGGCGGCCTCGCTGGTGGAGAGCCTCGCCGCGGACTTCCATCCCGACGACTTCGACGACGAGTACGCCCGGGCGCTCGCCGAGGTGGTCGAGGCCAAGCTCGAAGGCGCAGGACTGGCCCCCGCCCCGGCCGCCGAGGCCGCCGGTGCCGAGGAGGTCGTCGACCTGCTCACCGCGCTGCAGCGCAGCGTGGACCGGGCCCGCGCCTCCCGTGGCGACGAGGAGCCCGAAGCCAAGAAGCCGGCCAAGGCCACCAAGGCGCCGGCCAAGGCCACCAAGGCGCCCGCGAAGTCGGCCGCCAAGGCACCGGCGAAGAAGGCTGCCGCGAAGAAGGCGCCTGCGAAGACCGCCGCCAAGAAGACGGCCACCCGGAAGGCCACGCCCCGCAAGTCCGCCTGACCTCATCGCGCGGCTCCGGTGAAGCGCGGACGCGCCTGCGCGTCCGCGAGCGCCGTCAACAGGCGCCTGGTCAGCGCCCGTAACGGGTCACGCCCCAGCACGTCCGTGGCCGACCACCGCACCACATCGGCACCGCTGTCCCTCAGCAGGCGCTCGCGGCCGCGCTCCGCGTCCAGGACCGAGTACAGGTCCCGCGCGGTCGACCCCCCGCGTTCCGCCGCCGCCAGGGCGTACTTCGACCGACCGTCCGCCTCGCCGGCGACGCCCTCCGGCCACCAGGCGTCGACCCGCCCGACGAAGCGACCCTCGGCGTCGGTGATCACGACTTGCCACAGCGG
>JBKPQU010000314.1:0-9157 GCA_046734255.1 Actinomycetota bacterium | reverse complement strand
GGCCAGGCGCGGCTGCCGGCTGCTCACCGTGGGCTCCCCGGACTCGCCGCTCGCCGAGGTGGCGCTGCGCACCGGCGGCGTGCACGTGCCCGTCCAGCCGGCCGCGACGCCGGCCGCGCGGGCCTCCCGGATGGCGCTGTGGTCGCTGCTCACCCCGGTGGTCGCGGCGGCCAACGCGCTGGGACTGACCGACGCCTCACCGGCCGTCCTGCTGCGGGTCGCCGACCGGCTGGACGTCCTGGCGGACACCTACCGCCCCTCATCGGACGCCTTCGTCAACCCGGCGAAGTCCCTCGCCCTCGAACTGGACTCCAGCCTGCCGGTGGTCCTGGGCGACGGCGACGTGACCGGGGTGGCGGCGTCCCGGGCGACCTCGATGCTGGCCCGGACGGCCCGGGTCCCCGCGATGCGCGGCGCGCTCCCGGACGACGCCGGCGACGTCGTCGCCACCTTCGGCGGGCCGTTCGCCGCCCGGCCGGACGACATCTTCGCCGACCCCTTCGACGAGGGCGGCCCGGGGCCGGGCACGCGGATGCGCCTGGTGCTGCTGCGGGACGCGGCGCCGACCGTGGACCGCCCCGACGGGTCGTGGCTGGAGACCTCTCGTACCGCCGACGCGGTCCGGATCACCGCGGAGGAGGCCGGGGTGCGGGTCACCGAGGTGGCCGCCGAGTCCGGCCACCCGCTGGAGCGCCTCGCCGACCTGGTCTCGCTGACCGACTTCGCGGCGGTGTACCTGGCGCTGGCCAGCGGCGTCGACCCGCTGACCTCGCCGCACGTCGCGGACCTGCGCGACCGCACCCGCTGAGGGGGCCGCGTGTCCAGTGAGGGCGGCGGCGGCAAGGCGGTCCTGGCCGCGCTGGCCGCGAACCTGGGCATCGCGGCCACCAAGATGGTCGCGTACCTGCTCACCGGTGCGGCGGCCATGCTGGCCGAGTCGATCCACTCGGTCGCGGACTCGGGCAACCAGGTGCTGCTCCTGATCGGCGGTCGCCGGGCCCGGCAGTCGGCGACGGAGGAGCACCCCTTCGGCTACGGCCGGGTGCGATACCTCTACGCGTTCGTCGTCTCGGTCGTGCTGTTCACCGTCGGCGGCCTGTTCGCGCTCTACGAGGCGTGGCACAAGTGGCAGCATCCGGAGCCGATCACCAGCTGGCGCTGGGTGCCCATCCTCGTGCTGGTGGTGGCGATCGGGCTGGAGAGCTTCTCCTTCCGCACCGCGATCACCGAGGCGAACCCCCTGCGAGCCGGGCGCTCCTGGGTCGCCTACGTCCGCGGGGCCAAGGCACCGGAGCTGCCCGTCGTCCTGCTGGAGGACCTGGCGGCGCTGCTGGGCCTGGTGTTCGCGCTGTTCGGGGTCGGCCTCACCCTGGTCACGGACAACGGCCGGTGGGACGCCGCCGGGACTGCGCTGATCGGGCTGCTGCTGGTCGCGGTCGCGACGGTGCTGGCGATCGAGATGGGCTCGCTCCTGGTCGGCGAGGGGGCCAATCCCGAGGTGATCGAGCGGATCCGGACGGCGCTGGTCGGGCCGGGAGTCAGCCGCGTGATCCACCTCAGGACGCTGCACCTCGGCCCGGACGAGCTGCTGGTCGCGGCCAAGCTCGCCGTCCCGCCGGGCGGCTCGGCGCAGCAGGTGGCCGAGGCGATCGACGACGCGGAGGCCCGGGTCCGCTCCGTGATCACGCTCCGGGCGATGATCTTCCTCGAGCCGGACATCGACCGCGAGCCGGCGGGCGCGGCAACCGAGCCCGCCGCTCGCTACGGCCCTGACCCATCGGACAGGCCCTAGGCTCGGGGTGTGCTGGCGAACCACGGCCGCGGAGACCGGCGCCCCGGACCGGCCGGATGACCGGCTGGCTGGACGGGCTGCTGAACGTGCCGGCGCCCGTGGCCTACGCGCTGGTGGCCGCGCTGGTGTTCGGCGAGGCCGCGGTGTTCGTGGGGTTCGTCCTCCCCGGTGAGACCGCGGTGGTGCTCGGCGGCGTCCTCGCGTACCGGGGTGACCTCTCGCTGCCCGCGCTGCTCGCGGTGGTGGTCGTCGCCGCGATCGTCGGGGACAGCGTCGGCTACGAGGTCGGGCGGCGCTACGGCGACTGGGTCCTGCGGATCCGCCCCCTGCGCCGGCACGAGCCGCGCCTCGCCGCCGCGCAGGACTTCCTCCGGCGGCGCGGGGCGTCCGCCGTCTTCCTCGGGCGGTGGACGGCATTCCTGCGCGCGATGATGCCGGGTCTCGCCGGGGTCAGCCGCATGCGCTACCCCCGGTTCCTGGCGTTCAACGCGATCGGCGGGCTCGCCTGGGGCACGACGTTCGTCCTCGTCGGCTACCTGGCCGGGGACTCCTACGCCAGGGTGGAGAAGATCGCCGGTCGCAGCGCGGCGGCGGCGACCGCGGCGGTGGTGCTGATCCTCCTGGTCGTCTGGCACCGCCGCCGATCGGCCCGGACAGCCGAGCGGCCGGAGTACCAGCAGGAGGACGCCGCCTGAGGGTGTGCCCTTTGCTACTGTGGCGGAGTCCGGCGTCGGTGATGCCGTGGGCCCAGAGGGGCCGCGCCGGGGCGGTCGAGTGGCGTGTCTCGTCGTGAAAGCTGACGTGCCTCCCGTCCCGCACAACCCCGCAACCATGACCCGCTGGAGGGTATTGCCATGACCACCGACTTCACCGTCGCCGACCTGGCGCTGGCCCCGGCCGGCCGGCACGAGATCCGCCTGGCCGAGCACGAGATGCCCGGCCTGATGGCGCTGCGCGCGGAGTACGCGCAGTCCCAGCCGCTGGCCGGTGCGCGCATCTCCGGCTCGCTGCACATGACCGTGCAGACCGCCGTCCTGATCGAGACCCTGGTCGCGCTCGGCGCCCAGGTGCGCTGGGCGTCGTGCAACATCTTCTCCACCCAGGACGCCGCGGCCGCGGCCGTCGCGGTCGGGCCCGACGGCACCCCGGATCAGCCGCGCGGCGTGCCGGTGTTCGCCTGGAAGGGCGAGACGCTGCCGGAGTACTGGCAGTGCACCGAGCGCGCGCTGCTCTGGCCGGACGGCCAGGGCCCGAACATGATCCTCGACGACGGCGGCGACGCCACGCTCCTCGTGCACAAGGGAGTGGAGGTCGAGGCGGCCGGTGCCGTGCCGCAGCCGGAGGACGGCGACAGCGTGGAGTGGCGGGCGGTGCTGGACCTGCTGCGCGCCTCGCTGGCGGCCGACCCGCAGCGCTGGACCCGGCTGGCCGCCGGGATCAAGGGTGTCACCGAGGAGACCACGACCGGCGTCCACCGGCTGTACGAGATGCACAAGGCCGGCTCGCTGCTGTTCCCGGCGATCAACGTCAACGACTCGGTGACCAAGTCGAAGTTCGACAACAAGTACGGCTGCCGGCACTCCCTGATCGACGGCATCAACCGCGCCACCGACGTGCTGATCGGCGGCAAGGTCGCGGTGGTCTGCGGCTACGGGGACGTCGGCAAGGGGTGCGCGGAGTCGCTGCGCGGGCAGGGAGCCCGCGTGGTCATCACCGAGGTCGACCCGATCTGCGCCCTGCAGGCCGCGATGGACGGGTACCAGGTCGCGCGCCTGGAGGACGTCGTCGGCAGCGCAGACATCTTCGTCACCGCCACCGGCTGCCGCGACGTCATCACCGTGGAGCACATGGCGGCGATGAAGCACCAGGCGATCGTGGGCAACATCGGCCACTTCGACAACGAGATCGACATGGCCGGCCTGGGCGGGCACCCCGGGATCACCAAGGTGGAGATCAAGCCGCAGGTGCACGAGTGGCGCTTCCCGGTCGGCGGCGGGCGGTCCGGCCACTCGATCCTCGTGCTGTCCGAGGGGCGGCTGCTGAACCTCGGCAACGCGACCGGGCACCCGAGCTTCGTGATGTCGACCTCGTTCAGCAACCAGGTGATCGCGCAGATCGAGCTGTTCACCAGGACCGCCGGCTACGCGACCGGTGTGCACACACTGCCCAAGCACCTGGACGAGATGGTGGCCCGGCTGCACCTGGACGCCCTCGGCGCCCGGCTGACCGAGCTCACCAAGGAGCAGGCCTCCTACCTCGGCGTCGACGTGGGCGGCCCGTACAAGGCGGACCATTACCGCTACTGACGTCCCGCGGGCGCGGCGGCGGCTACGATCGCGTTTTCACGATCTTGGGAGGCTGCCGTGACCACCACCCCGTCCGCGTCCGGAACAGCAGCGGCCACCGACCGGCTCAAGGACCTGTTCGCCCGTGCCACCGCGGGCTTCGGCTCTGCGGTGCACGCGATCGGCGAAGGGGACTGGCACCTGCCTACGCCCTGCTCGGAGTGGGACGTGCGGGTCCTGCTCGAGCATGTGGTCGGGGAGCACCGTTGGGTGGTCCCGCTGCTGGCCGGGCGGACGATCGCCGACGTCGGTGACGAGCTGTCCGGCGACCTGCTGGGCGCGGATCCGGTCCGCGCGCACGACGACGCGGCGGCGCAGGCGACGGCGGCGGTCGCGGGCGCGGACCTGGCCGCGGTCACGCACCTGTCGTTCGGCGACGTACCCGCCGAGGAGTACATCCGGCAGCTGCTGGCCGACCTGCTGATCCACGGCTGGGATCTGTCCCGGGCGCTCGGGCTGGACGAGCGGCTCGACCCGGATGTGGTGACCGAGGTCGCGGGGTGGTTCACCGAGCGGGAGGACCTGTACCGGCAGGCCGGCGCGATCGGCCCGCGCCCGTCGGGGGACGTCGCCGACGGGCAGGACGGCCTGCTGGTCGCCTTCGGGCGCAACCCCTCCGACGACGACACCCTGTCGGTTCTGCGGCGGTTCAACGAGGCGTTCGGCCGCCGCGACGTGGACGCGGTGATGGCCTTGATGACCGACGACGTCGTGGTCGAGGACACCACCCCGCCGGACGGGCGGCGGCACGCCGGCCAGGCGGCCGTCCGCGCGTTCTGGGAGGAGTTCTTCGGTTCCTCGCCGCGGACGGACTTCGTCACCGAGGAGGGGGTCATCGCCGGTGACCGGGGCACCTACCGGTGGCGCTTCGACTGGGACGGCGGGCACGTACGCGGCGTGGACGTGTTCCGGGTCCGGGACGGCAAGGTCGCCGAGAAGCTCGTCTACGTCAAGGGCTGAGCCGGCCGCTCGTCCTCGCCGATCAGGCGGGTGCCGGTGGCCGACAGGGGGGACGCCTCCTGGCGTCGCCACTCCCGCTGCAGGCGAGCCCGGGCCTCGGCCATCAGGCGCAGCTCGTCGCGGCGCCGTCGCTCCGCCAGCACCGCGGCGAGGTACGTCTCGGGGTGCGTCCCGGCGGGCGGCGCCGGTGCGACGTACCGGTTGATCTGCTCGGCGAGCGTGATGCCGAGGCGCTGCCGGGACGACGGGTGCAGCGCCGGCGCCCGGCCGAGGAACTGCCGCACCGCCATTGCGAGCCGGTCGGGGATCCGGCCGAGGTCGGCACCGCGCGCCCACCCGGCCAGCTCCGGCGGCATGCTCACCGGCGGAACCGACCCGGCGCCGGTGCGCTCCCGGATCACGTACGTGCCGGCGAGGATGTCACCGACGCGCTTCCCCCTCGGATTGGCCAGCGACGCGATCAGCGCGATGCTGCCGAAGGTCAGGTAGATCTCGACGACGGCGAGCAGGCCGCGGGTCAGGGCCTGACGGAAGCGGACCGGGCCGCCGTCGTCCCGGACCACGCGCAGGCCGAAGATGACCTTGCCGAGCGAGCGCCCCCGCGTGACCGTCTCGACCGTCACCGGCCACCCGACGAGCGTCGCCACCCAGATGCCGAGCACGATCGCGGAGACGGCGGCGGCGTCGGTGTCGGGGGCGACGGTGGCGATCAGGACGGTGAGCCCGATGCCGACCGCCAGCTGCAGCACGAGGTCGACGCTGAAGGACAGCGCCCGCGTCGCGAACGACGCCGGGCGCAGCTCGAGCACGACCGCCTCGCCGGTGACGAGGTCGCCGGACAGCCCGAGATCCTCCAACGCCGGGTCGGACAGGGCCCTGGTCCACCCGGTATCGCTCACGGCTCGCTCACGTCCCCGAGGTTAGGCCCCGGTCCTTGCCCACGGCGTGACACCGTGGGCAAAGGACGACCACGGTGTCACGCCGTGGGCATCGGAGATGCGCGTGACGCCGCACAGTCGACGCGCGTCCGTGGCATCCGTCATCGCAAGGCGCGATCTTGAGGCGCGATCTTGAGGCGCGATCTTGAGGCGCGATGCGCGTGTCTGCCGCGGATCCGTCTCACGATCAAGTGGGGCACGACCTCTAGGGTGGGCGGAATGGACCTCGACGCGTTCGTGGCCGTGCACAGCCCGGAGTGGGAGCGCCTGGACACGCTGGCGCGGCGGCGGCGGCTGTCCGGCGCGGAGGCGGACGAGCTGGTCAGGCTCTACCAGCGGACGGCCACGCACCTGTCCGTGGTCCGTTCCGCCGCACCGGATCCCGCGCTGGCGGCCCGGCTGTCCAGCAGCGTGGCCAGGGCGCGGGCCGCGATCTCCGGCGGGCACGAACCGCCGTGGCGCGAGCTGGCCCGGCTGATCACGGTCTCGTTCCCGGCCGCGGTGTGGCGTGCCCGGTGGTGGGTGGTGGCCTCGGCGGCGTTCACGATCCTCGTCGCCCTGGCGGCCGGCATCTGGGTGGCGAGCAGCCCGTCGGCGCGGGCGGCGGTCGGGTCGGACGCCGAGATCCGCCGCCTGGTCGAGGTCGACTTCGCCGAGTACTACCGCCAGTTCCCGCCGTCGAGCTTCGCCGCCCGCGTGTGGACCAACAACGCCTGGATCGCCGCGCTGTGCATCGCCTTCGGGATCAGCGGTGTCGGCGTTGTGTGGCTGCTCTACCAGAACGCGCTCAACGTCGGCGTCGTGGGCGGGCTGATGGCCGCCTACGGCCGGCTCGACCTGTTCTTCGGCCTGATCCTTCCGCACGGGCTGCTCGAGCTGACCGCGGTCTTCGTCGCGGCGGGGGCGGGGCTGAAGCTGTTCTGGGCCTGGGTGGACCCCGGGCCCGTGCCCCGGATGCAGGCGCTCGCGGTCGAGGGCAGGTCGATGATCACCGTGGCCCTCGGCCTGGTCGGCGTGCTCGCGGTCTCCGGGGTGATCGAGGCCTTCGTCACGCCGTCCGGGCTGCCGACCTGGGCGCGGATCGCCATCGGTGTGCTCGCCTGGGTGGCGTTCGTCGCCTACGTCGTCGTGTTCGGCCGGCCGGCCGCACGGGCGGGGGAGACCGGGGACGTGCGGGCCGAGCTCGCCGGGGACGTCGCGCCGGTGGCCGGATAGGTGCTCGGCGTCTCCCGCCCTCCACCGTCCGGCCCACCCCCGACCGCCCGCTTGCCCTAGATCATCGCCTTCTCATTGCATTCCGACCACGCTGCGTGATAGTGCTTAGCGTTACTGTTTCGTCACTCCTTGTGAGGGATGGCTGGTCGGGTGGACAGCAGGGTGGGGTACGGCGACGAGGTCCACGCATGGTGGACGGAGTCGGTGCGGGAGGTGCTCCGCTGGGGGTTCCCGCGCAGCCCGGTCGGGCGGCGCGGCCTGCACGAGGAGGCCGTCGAGGGCTTCCGGGACTACGTCGCCCAGGCGCTGGAGCGGGCCGACGCGGAGCGCGCATCGCTGATCGCCGAGATCGACCGGCTGCACGCCTACATCCGCACCCAGTGGGCCGCCGGCGCCCCGGCGGAGCGGGACGACGACCCCCCCGCGACCACACCGGGTGAGGAGCCGTGGGACGGCTGCACGCGGTGGGGCGGCTCGGCCGAGGTGGTCCGGCGGGACGGCTACGTGGACCTGCCCGCGTCCCCGGCAGGCCAGGCGCTGGACGTGCTCGCCCGCGCCCAGGCGGTCGCGGATCAGCGGATCGCCGAGGCGCAGGCGCGGCTGGCGGAGGCCGAGGCGCGGGCCGCCGAGGCCGAGCTCCGGGTCGACACCGCGGAGCAGCGGGCCGGCCTGGCGCAGGAGCAGGCGCGGTGGTGCATGGCCGAGGCCGACGAGGCGATCCAGCAGCGGTGGGAGCTGGCCGAGCAGGAGATCGCAACCCGGCGGGCGTCCGCGGAGGCCGAGATCGACCAGCGGCTGGGCGCGGTCGAGGACGACGCGCTGCGGGTGATCGAGCGGGCCTGGGACGAGTACGAGGAGGTGCTCACCCGCGCGCACCGCCGCTCCGAGCATGCTGCCCAGCGGGCCCTGGAGGACTACCACGACGAGACCGCGGTCGAGCTGTCCGGCCCGACCGTCCGCGCCGAACTCGAGATGAAGGCCGCCTACCTGCGCACCTTCGGGCGGGCCAGCGCGGCGGCGCAGCGGTCCACCCTCGACGTCGTGCGGCAGGAGCTCCAGCGCCTGACCGGGCCGGCCGCGCAGCCGGAGCAGCCCGTGCTGGTGCCCGCCTACCGGATCTCCGCGAACGGCGACCTGATCCGGCTGGAGATCGTCGAGCAGCCGGCGGATCGGGCCCGGACCCGCCCCGTGGCGGCGCGCAGGCCGGCACGACCTCTGCGCTCGGTTCCCGCCCCTTCGGGGGCCCTGACCGGCGGGCGGGGTCACAGCCTCCCGGCGGCCTTGAGCGCCAAGTAGCGGTCGGCCAGCCGGGGCGGCAGGTCCGCCGGCCGGGCGTCCACCACGTCGACGCCGGCCCGGGACAGCTCGGCCGTCACCGCCGCCCGGTCGAGGAAGGCGCGTTCCGCGGCGGCGGCTCCGTAGACCGCGTAACCGTCGCCCCGACCGGCGGCCATCACTGCCAGCGCCGGATCGGCGACCGAGGCGAGCACCACCGTGTGGTGGCTGGTCAACCGACCCACGACCGGCAGCAGGCCCTCCTCGACGGCCGCCGCCTCCAGCGGGCTGAGCAGCACGACCAGACCGCGCTGGGTCATCCTGGCCCGGATCTGGGAGACGATCGCCGTCCAGTCCGCCTCGACCAGGTCGGGCTCCAGGTCGGCCATCGCCTCGACCAGCCGCGGCAGCACCTCGGTGCGCGAGGCGCCCTCGACCCTGGCCCGCACCCGGCGGTCCATCGCGATCATGTCGACCCGATCGCCGGCCCTGGTGGCCAGCGCCGCCAGCAGCAACGCGGCGTCCATCGCGGCGTCCAGCCGGGGCGCGTCACCCACCCGGCCGGCCGACGTCCGCGAGGTGTCCAGCAGCAGCATCACCCGCCGGTCGCGCTCGGGGCGCCAGGTCCGGAC
>JBKPQU010000313.1:0-17076 GCA_046734255.1 Actinomycetota bacterium | reverse complement strand
CCTTGTACTCGTCGCTGGAGCGCAGGAATCCCAGGTGCTCGGTCAACTCCTCGTAGAGCAGGCCGAGGGAGTGCGGCAGCCGCTGCGCGGCCAGGATCTCCAACCGGCCGGCGTCGTAGTGTCCCCCGAGATGAGAGGCGCGCTCGCCGCGGCCGTCCAGGACGAGTACCGCGCTGCTGTCTCGTGGCGCGGCCAGGCCGGCGGAGGCGGCGTGCGCCACATGGTGGGGGACGAACCGCACCAACTCCGGGTCCAGACCGGGCAGCACATCGGCGATGAAGGCGGGCGCCCGCCGGGCATACTCCTGGCGCAGCGCGTCCCACGGGTCGTCGAGCCCCAGCCGGTCGGCCGGCTCGCACAGCGCCGGATCGAAGGAGTAGCCCACCGCATCGAGGTCGCGGGGTGCCAGCCCGGCCTCGGCCAGGCACCAGCGCATGGCCTGCTCGGGCAGTTCCCACGCGGAGAACGGCACCGGCCGCTTGCCGTGCTTGCGCCGGCTGAACCTCTCCTCCTCTGCCGCTGCCACGATCCGCCCGTCCACGACGATGGCCGCCGCCGGGTCGTGGAACACCGCATTGATCCCGAGCACCCGCACGCTTTCCCTCCTCGCGTCGTTGGGTGGGTCGTCGGGTGGTCATCTACCCACTCCCGCGCCTTGTACACACCCAGTAGCGCTTCCCTGGGACAACGCGGAGAGCCGCTTCGTTGCGTAGCGCTTTGGGGTGGGTGCGTCCCTTCGGACCGTCGGGACGCCTCCAGTTGCCGCCGTGCGATGGAGGAGATGGGCTGGCCACATGCGGGTCGGAGGAGCCGAATGATCGAGGTCGAGCGCGTGATCGATGCCAGCCCGGAGGCGGTCTTCGATGTGCTCGCCGACGGGTGGGTCTACGCGGCATGGGTCGTCGGCGCGTCCCGGGTGCGTTCGGTGGACGCCGGATGGCCGCAGCAGGGAACCCGCATCCACCACTCGGTCGGTGCCTGGCCGCTGCTCGTGCACGACACCACCCACGTCGCCTCGAGCAAGCCTCCGCATCGCCTGGAGTTGGACGCGCGGGTCTGGCCGGTGGGCGAGGCGAAGGTGATCTTTGAGTTGGCTCCGGAAGGCATGACCCGGTGCCGCGTGCGGATGATCGAGGACGCCACCAGGGGGCCCATGCGGGTGGTCCCGTACCCGCTCCGAACCCTGGCGATCTCACCGCGGAACGTCGAGACGCTGCGGCGGTTGGCCTACCTCGCCGAGGGCCGGGAAGGGCGTCGCGGGTCGGACGCCGACCAGGACGCAGACGAGGTCGCCGGCGAGGACAGCGAACCCGGAGCGGGCTAGTCGGGGCAAGCGCAGGGCGGCGCGCAGCAGGTGATAAGGGCCGCTGCCGGGGTATGTCTCCGTCAGGTGGTCAACCGAACGGAGGTGACGGACGTGCGGATCGGGTACTTCCTGTCGAGCGAGGAACACGGACCCCAGGCACTGGTCCGGCAGGCGGAGCTGGCACAGGAGGCCGGCTTCGAGGGATTGTGGATCTCCGACCACTACCACCCGTGGAACGACGAGCAGGGCAACAGCCCATTCGTCTGGTCGGTGATCGGTGCGGTGTCCCAGGCCTGCGACCTGCCGATCACGACGGCCGTTACCTGCCCGATCGTGCGGATCCACCCGGCGGTGATCGCCCAGGCCGCGGCCACATCCGGCTGCCTCGTGAGTGCCGGGTTCAGGCTCGGCGTGGGAAGCGGCGAGGCGCTGAACGAGCATGTGCTGGGGGACCGGTGGCCGGTCGCCGACGTCCGGCTGGAGATGCTCGAGGAGGCCGTCGAGGTGATCCGGGCGCTGTTCACCGGTGAGAGCGTCACCCACCACGGCAGGCACTACACGGTCGAGGACGCGCGGGTCTACACGCTGCCGGAGCAACCGGTCCCGATCTCGGTCTCCGGCTTCGGGCCGAAGTCCATCGAGGTGGCGGCCCGGATCGGCGACGGTTTCGTCACGACCAAGCCCGCGGAGGACGACGTCCGGTCATACCGGGCGGCGGGCGGCAAGGGACCGGTGGAGGCGGGCGTCAAGGTGTGCTGGGCGACCGACGAGCGGGACGCCGTCCGGACGGCGCACCGGCTGTGGGCCACCCAGGGGCTGCCGGGCGAGCTGTCCCAAGTCCTGCCCAGCCCCCGGCACTTCGAGCAGGCCTCTGAACTCGTCACGGAGGAGTCCACGGCGGCCTCGGTGGCCTGCGGCCCGCGCGTCGAGCCGTACCTGAAGGTGCTCCAGTCCTACGCCGACGCCGGCTTCGACACCCTTCATGTCTCCCAGATCGGACCTGACCAGGAGGGCTTCTTCCGGTTCTGGACCGATGAGGTCGCTCCCCGGTGGCGGGAGCGGGCTAGCGCGGCGCCCGCGGCCGCCGCGGCGCGGTGAATCGGGCCGTGTCCGTCGTGCAGCTACGCCGCGGCAGGGGTCGCCGGTCGCCCGCCTTCTGGGCCGGCCTGGCGGCCGGCGCCGCCGGCACGACGGCGCTGAACGCCGCCACCTACCTCGACATGGCTGCGCGCCGGCGGCCGGAGAGCTCCACGCCCGAGGAGTCGCTCCGCCGGCTGGCGGATGCCGTGGGCGCGAAGGAGCTCGCGGTCTCGGAGGAGGAACCGGCGGCCAACCGGCGCGCCGGCCTAGGCGCGCTGCTGGGCATCCTCACCGGGGTCGGCGTCGGGGTCGGTTACTCGGTGCTGCGCCGGCTGACCGGTCGCGAGCAGCCTCCCGGGCTGCTCGAGGGTGTGGCTCTGGGCGGGCTGGCGATGGTGGCCAGCAACGCGCCGATGACGGTGATGGGTGTCACGGATCCGCGGACCTGGACGGCGACGGACTGGGTGGCGGACGTCGTCCCCCACCTCGGCTACGGGCTGGCTGCGGCGGGCACGCTGAACCTGATCGAGAGACGTCGGTAGCCGAGCCCGCCCAGGGGCGGCGACTCAGGACGGGCCGAGGGACGGGCGGCCGGGCCAGGGCTGCGCGGATGGGCGGTACAGGCTGCGGGAGGCGCGGGACAGCGCCTTGCCGGCGAGGCCACCGAGGCGGGCGTTCTGCAGCGCGGCCCGGGCGGCCTGGGCTCCCGCCGCGCCGTGCACGCCGCCGCCTGGATGGGACGCCGCGCTGGCGAGGTACAGCCGCTCGATCACGGTCTCTGGTCGGCCCAGCCCGGGCACGGGGCGGAACACCAGTTGCTGGTAGAGCTGCGCCGTCCCGCCGTTCACCGCGCCGTTGCCGAGGTTTGCGTCATCCCGCTCCAGGTCACTCGGCGTCTGCACCAGCCGCTGCGTGACCCGCTCGCCGAACCCGGGGGCGTGGGCCTCCAGGGAGGCCTCGATCCGGTCGGCGAGCCGCCGCACGGACCGGCCGTCGACGGTGCCCTTCGGGAGATGGCTGTAGGCCCAGACGGTCTCGCCGCGCGCCGGAGCTCGGGACGGATCGGCCTGGGCCATCTGGCCGAGCAGCATGAACGTGTGCGGGCTGGCCCGGCCGCTGCTCAGCGCCGCCGACCAGACCGCCAGCTCCTGGTCGTCCGCACCCAGGTGCACGGTCCCGGCCTGTCCGGCCGCGCTCGCCAGCCACGGCACCGGCCCGTTCAGAGCCCAGTTCATCTTGACGGTCGGCAGGTCCCAGTCGAACCGGGTCAGGTCCTCCATCAGCCGGGGCGGGAGGAGGCCGGGCGCGATCAGGTCCTCGTACAGGCTCGGGGCGCTGACGTCAGCGAGCACGGCCCGGCGAGCCCGGAACGCCGTGCCGTCGGCGGCGACCACCCCGAGCGCCCTCCCGCCGGCGACCACGATTCGCTCCACCGGGCACCCGGTGAGCAGCTCGGCGCCGACCGCGCGGGCACGTGCCGCCAGCGCGTCCGCGAGCCGGCCCGCGCCTCCCTCGGGGACGGGGTATCCCACGTCCTGCCCGAGCATGCTCAGCAGCCAGCCGAAGGCGCCGCTCCCCGGTGCGGTGACCGGGATGTCTGCGTGCATCGCGTTGCCCGTGAGCAGCAGCCGCCCGTCCCGCCCGCCGAACAGCTCCTCACCCAGCCGGTTCACCGGCAGCAGCAGCATCCGGGCCATCCGCAGCGCGTCCGCGGTGCCGATTTGCCTCAGCAGGCGGAGGCTCGCCCGCACCGGAGGGAACGGGCCGAGCATCGCGTGCAGCAGCGGCTCCCGCCATCGCTGCCACTGCGCGAACATCCGCAGCCAGACCTCGCCGTCCCCGGCGCAGTCCTGCTCGAGCGCATCGGCGGTGTCCTCCGGCCGCCGGTGCAGCACCGCGGCGCGGGTGGACGGCGGCCGCCAGGGATGGGCCAGCACCGCCGGCGCGTGCCGCCAGCGCAGACCGAACGCCTCGAGGTCGAGGTCACGTAACACGGGAGAGGCCGCAGCGAGAGGGTAGAAGGCGCTGAACAGGTCTGTCTGGTGGCCCGGGGCCAGCTCCGCCGACGCCACCGCCCCGCCCAGCCGGTCGGCGGCCTCGAGCAGGCAGACGTTCCAGCCGGCATCGGCGAGCACGCAGGCCGCCACCAGTCCATTGGGGCCCGAGCCGATCACCACCGCATCGACGGTGCGACCCGCCATGTCAGCCGGCCTCGTCGAGCGCCGCGGTGCGCAGCCGGGACAGGCTTCGCGACATCAGGCGCGAGACCTGCATCTGGGTGACGCCGATCGACTCGGCGATCCGCTGCTGGGTCCAGCCGCCGTAGAAGCGCAGCGTCAGGATCCGCCGCTCGCGTTCGGGCAGGGCGGCGAGCAGGGGCCGGAGGGCGAGCCGGTCGACGACATCCTCGAGGGCGTCGTCGTCGTCCCCGAGCCGCGCCTCCAGGGGTGGCTCGCAGGCGCGCTCGGTGTCCAGCGACACTGTGGAATAGCTGTCGGCCGCCAGCCACATCTCCCGGATCTCCCGACTCTCGGCACCGGTCCTGGCCGAGATCTCCTCCAACGTGGGCTCCCGTCCCAATTCCTGGCTGAGCTGGGACGACGCCTTCCGAACGCTGATCCGCAACTCCTGCAACCGGCGCGGTGGGCGGACGTCCCACCCGTGGTCCCGGAAGTGCCTGCACAGCTCACCGCTGATCGTCGGGACAGCGTAGGCCAGGAAGTGCGTTCCGCGCTCGGGCTCGTACCGTCGCGTCGCCTTGACCAGAGCCAGCGCCGCGACCTGGACGAGGTCTTCCTGTGATTCCCCGCGGGCGCGGTACCGCGCGGCGATCGCCTCCGCGACCGGCATCGTGCGGATCACGACCTCGTTCAGGAGGCGCTCGCGTTCGGCGCCCGAAGTCGCTGCGGCGGCCCGGAGCAGCCGGTCCGTCTGTCGATCCGCCGCAATCCCGGGCTTGCCCTCGGTCGGGGACATCGCCGCCCTCTTTCGATAGACACCCTCCAGACTGCCCATGGCTGGACGCCTCCACAGTGGCCCCGGCGGGGCCGATCCGCGAGCCGACCGTCGCACGCCCCCGGGCCGCACGACGGGCGCGGATGCCCGGTCCAGGTTTGCTCGCCGCCCCCGTTGGCTCGGTGCCCGAGGTGCGGATCAGGCGGCGCCGCCGACCGCCATCCGGTAGGCCCGTTCCGTCGCCGCCATGACGACGGAGGGGGCGTAGCGAGCGGTCGCGCGATCCAGACCCGCGAGGCCCAAAGCCGCGGTGCGGAAGGGGTCGTTCAGCACCTCCCGCAGTGCCGTGCCGAGCCGTCGCGCATCACCTGGACGCACGAGCACGCCGGTGCACCCATCGACGACCACCTCCGCCAGCGCAGGCGTGTCGACCGCCACCACCGGACGCGCCCGCCACATCGCTTCCAGCGCAATGGTGCGCCCGCCGACGGGACTGGGGCAGGCCACCGCGCCGGCGGAGTCGATCAGCGCCAGCGCACGATGGCGGTCCAGCCACCCCCTCCACTCGACGCGCTCCCCCAAGCCGTGCCAGTGCGCCAACCGCCTGATCCGCTCTCCCTGCTCGCACGTTCCCGCACCGGCGATCACCAGCCGGCTGCCGGGCACGAGCCGGAGCGCCTCGATCAGGAGCTCCGCCCCGCTTTCCGGCCCGATCCCGCTCAGCGAGACGATCGTGCGTTCCGCCGCGGTGGCGGCCGCCGGTTCGACGGGCTCAGCCAGGTGGACGTCGGGGGCGACCAGCACTCGCTGTGCGGCGGCGCCCGCGGCAAGAGCCACGCGCCGGTCCACCTCTCCGGTCGCGGCGACGGCATCGGCGCAGCGCACGCACCCCTGCCGGACCCTGCGGTCTCTCGTCGACGCCGGCGAGGTGCCGGTCGATCGGCTCGCACGATCGACCGTCACCCGGAGCACGACCGGGACACCGGTCAGGTTGCGGGCGGTCAGCCCCGCAGCCCAGGCGACGACGTCCAGACAATGGATCACCGCGTCGCCTTCGCCGTCCATGCGCCCGGCCAGCCAGCGGCCGGCGGGAGCGGCTTCGTCCAGCGCGAGAGGTTCGCCTCTCCCGGGGGTCCGGTAGCCGGCGAGCCGGTGCACGCGCACGGTATGGCCGCGGGCTGCCAGCGCGGTGCGGAGGTCATCCGGCAGGTGGACCGGATGACCCGGTTGGTCGCCCAATCGTCCCTGCGCCGGGGCGGGGCCGGCCGACACGATGTGCACGAACATGCATGATCCCTGGATGCAAGCCAGCGCCATCAGGGCAGCTGCTGAACCCCGCACAGCCATGTCACCTCGTGTTCTACCGGAGTGCTCCAGCGGCGCACGCCGAGAAGGTTTACCCGAATCTGCCTGGGGTAGGAGCCAGGAGTAACGGAGAACCGCTCGAGCGCGGGCCAAGCGCTCGCCGAAGCACCGGGAGGGCAGATGACCAAGGCAAGAGAGATCATGACGTCGGGCGTGGAGTGTGTCGGGGAGAACCAGACGCTGATCGAGGCCGCCCGGATGCTGAGGGACCTCGAGGTCGGAGCGGTGCCGGTCTGTGGCGAGGACAACCGGCTCAAGGGGATGGTCACCGACCGGGACATCGTGGTGCGTTGCCTCGCCGAAGGGGGCGACCCTGGGTCGACGACCGCGGGCGACTTGGCCCGAGGCAAGCCGGTGACGATCGGCGCGGACGACGACGTCGACGAGGCCCTGCGGACGATGGCGCAGTACCAGGTGCGCAGGCTGCCCGTGATCGACGGTCACGACCTGGTCGGGATCATCAGCCAGGCCGACGTCGCACGTTCGATGCCGGAACGCAAGGTGGGCGAGCTGCTGGAGTCGATCTCCTTCTAGTTCCTTCTCGGCACAGTCGCAGGGCAGGAAGGCGACCCCCATGGGGGAGGTGGTCTCGGGCATGAAGGCGGTCGTCTTCCTGGCCCGCGATGAGGTCGGCGTACGGGACGTGCCCGATCCGTCGATCCGGGCCTCCACGGACGCGATCGTCCGGGTGACAATCAGCGGTGTCTGCGGGATCGACCTCCAGGTGGTGCACGGCCGCGAGCGCGCACATCTCGGGGTGGACGCGGGCGGGTACGGCGACCGCGGGATGGCCGCCATGCGGCCGGGCACCGTGCTCGGCCATGAGGGCGTCGGAGTGGTCGAGGCGGTCGGCGAGGACGTGCGCAACTTCCGGCCCGGAGATCGGGTGGTCATCCCGTCGACGATCGCCTGCGGTATCTGTTCCTACTGCCGTGTTGGCTACCAAGCACACTGTGACCGGGCCAAGCCCAACGGCCCCTGGGCCGGTACGGCGTTCTACGGCGGCCCGCGCTCCAGCGGGGGCTTCGACGGCACGCACGCCGGGTTCGTCCGGGTGCCGTACGCTGCCACGAGCTTGATCGCCCTGCCGGACGCCGTGAACGACCAGGACGCGATCCTGCTCTCCGACATCTTTCCCGCCGGGTGGTTCGCCGCCCGGCTGGCCGAGATCCGTCCGCGAGACACCGTGGCGGTGCTGGGCGCCGGGCCGGTGGGGCTGTTCGCCGTGCTGTCCGCCCTGCGCCAGGGCGCGACTCGGGTGATCATCGTGGACCGCACGGGCTCCCGGCTGGACGCCGCCCAGCGATTGCACGCCGAGCCCGTGGATTGCGCGATCGAGGACCCGGTCGAGGTCGTCCGCGACCTGACCGGCGGCGCGGGCGTCGACCGGGTCATCGACACCGAGGCCGTGGACGCTCCCGGCCCGGATCCTGCCCGGATGCCCGCCGCGTGGTGGGCGGTGGACCTGATCGCCGATGCCGGCACGATCAGCGTCATCGGCCTGCCACCGGCGACCATCACCGGGTGGCCGATCGAGGCGACGACCAAGGCGCTGGCCCGGAACTTCACCGTCAACACCGGTAGTTGCCACCACCGGCGCTACATCCCCCAGCTGCTGGAGCTTGTCGCCGCCGGGCTGGTCAGACCGGCGGCGGTGATCAGCCGGTCTTCCGGCGTTTACCATGCCGATCATGCCTACCACGACGACAACTGGCAGGAGCAGGGCTGGACGAGTATGACGCTCGAGGCGGTATGAGCGGCGGGGCACGCGCAGTCGGGGCGGCCGCCGGCGGCTGTTGGCAGTCGCTCGCCGAGATGGTCACCGTCGTCGTGATCAGTAGGAACCGCCGGCAGGCGTTGCTGGAGACGCTGTCCCGGCACGAGGCACCGGTGATCCTGGTGGACAACGCGTCCCGGGACGGCACGGTGCGCGCCGTCCTCGAGAGCTTCCCCTCGGTCAGGGTGATCCCGTTGCGCCGCAACGCCGGTGCGGCTGCGCGCAATCTCGGGGTGCGCCTCGCCGCCACACCCTACGTCGCCTTCGCGGACGACGACTCGTGGTGGGCGCCGGGAGCCCTGGACCGCGCCGTACGGCACCTGAGCACCGACGGCGGCATCGCCCTGCTGGCCGCCCGGGTACTGGTCGGTGAGGACGACCGCTTGGATCCGGTCGCGGCGGCGATGGCGGCCTCCCCGCTGGGTCGCCGGCCGGGCAGCGCTGGCCCCGACGTCCTCGGCTTCATGGCCTGCGCCGCAGTCGTCGACAGGAAAGCCTTCCTCGCCGCCGGCGGCTTCGACCCAGTCGTGCACTTCCCCGGCGAGGAGGAACGGCTGGCGATCGACCTTGCTACCGCCGGGTGGCGGTTGGTCTACGCCGAGGACGTCGTCGTGCACCACCGTCCGGCTCCCGGCCGGTCGAGCCGGCGGCGCCGGGCCGAGCTCATCGCCCGGAACAGCGTGCTGACGGCAGTGATGCGCCGGCCCTGGCCCGTGGTGTGCCGGATGGCGTTCGGCCAGATCCGCGCGGGCGGGCCGGAGCAGGTCGGTGTCATGAAGGCCTTGCCCCGGATACCGGCTGCGCTGGTCCGCCGACGCCGGGTGCCCGGGCGGATCGAGGCCCAGCTGAGGCTGCTGACCGGCGTTGAGCCGGTCGGTCGTCCAGGGGCCCCACTCTCCCCCGATGGTGCTGACCTGGATGGGCGTCGCGTGAACCGGCCGGTGGAGGAAGGCCGGCGAGGCGCCGCGGGCGCCAAGTCAGCGTCCGGGTGACGGTCGGCTCCCCTGCTACGGGCCGCGACGGTCGCCGGGGCGATCACCGTGATGGACGTGACCTGAGTCAGTCGTGCAACGGGCGCCGCTCCACCAGTCGGCGGGCGATCTCGTCCACGGTGATGTTCTCCCTGCTACCGATCTGTGCGAGAACCCGGAACGCATCCTCGGGGGTGCAGCGGGACGTCGCCATCACCATCCCCTTGGCCTGCTCGATCACGCCTCGTGAGCCCAGGGCGAACTCCAACTGCGAGATGAGGGGTCGCAGGCTCTCCCGCTCATTCACGTCGCGAAGCAGGCTCCCGCCGGCCGCGGCCACCCAGCCGGCCAGCATCTCGGACCGCCGCCCCATGCTGCCCGCCGCGCCTGCGTAGGCAGTCAGCACGCCGACCGGGCGACCCTCGTCTCCGGCGATCGGTACGGCGAGAGCGTCCCGCACGCCGGCCCGGCGTGCCTCCAGCACCAGCCGGGGCCAGGATCCCTGCCCAAGGTCGGGTGAGTGGCATGGCTGCCCGCCGGCGAACGCGTCCCAGGACGGTCCCTCCTCGGCGGCCGACTGGGCGCCGTCCCCCGCGCGGGCGAGGGCGCCGTCGCCGACTTGATGAAGCGGCGCGTCGGGCGGGCCGAGCGTCATGCTGGCGCCGTCCGCACCGGGTACGAGCGACGTCGCCATCGCAGCGATCTGCCGGATCAGACGCGGGACGCCGCCGTCCTTGACCGCCGACCGGAACAGCGAGACGGTCGAGGTCACCCACGCCGCCTCGGCCTCGCCGCCGTCACCCGTGTCCTCGGGCACCGCCACCCAGCGGACTGCGGGCTGGCGCGTGGTCGCATCCCGCAGCGCCAGCATCCTCACCGGCGATCCGCGGCCGCCGCGACGCCGCAGCCGGACGCTGACCCGGCGAAGATCGGCACCGCGCCCCAACTGCGAGAGCGTATCGCGGATGGTGCGACCGTCCTCGCTGTGAAGACAACTACGGAGCGGCTCGCTGATCAGCTCGGACAGGGCGGTGCCCACGGCCATTGTGGCTCGGGGATTCGCCGCGAGGATCGTGCCGGCGAGGTCGGTGAGGATCACGGGGGTCGGCAGAGCCGCCCACAGCCGCTCCCGGCGCGCCTGGTCGCTGTGGCGTCCGGCGATCAGGCGCCGCAGGTCCGCGCGCTGCGCACGCAGCTCCTCGTCGGCGACGCGCAGCTCCTCGTCGGCGACCTCCAGCGTGCCCAACGCCAGCTCCAACTCCTCGGGAGTGCCCCGCTCCGGCTGGTTCCGCAGCATCGCCATCCGGGAGCGAAGATCCCTGAGCGCCGCCGTCAGCGTCTCGAGCTCCACCGTCACACCGGAGCTCCACGCGGCTGCAGTATTGCTCACGACGTGTTCGCCCCCTCTCGGGGTCAGACGACGCTGGCGATGGAAACAGCGGCTTCGAGCTCCTCCCCACGACCAACCTCATTCTGCCGTGGTCTCCGGTTCGCGCAGTCCGAGCCGCCCTGGCCGCATCGCGGTATCTGCTCGCGCGGACGGAACAGTCCCGGGACACACTGCACCCGTGCCGCCCTTGTGCGGTTCGCAGATCGGCAGGTGCCGCGGGAGGGGTGAGTGGTGAGGCTTCGTCGGACCTCGCCCGCCGGGCCGGGCTGGACCCGTCGGCGAAGCGGGCGCGGGTTCGTCTACCTCGACGAGAACGGGGTGCGGATCGACGACCCCGACCAGGTGCAGCGCGTCCGGGATCTGGTGATCCCGCCGGCCTGGCGAAATGTCTGGATATGCCCGTATCCGAACGGCCACCTCCAGGCAGTGGGAACCGACGCTCGCGGGCGGCGGCAATACCTGTACCACCCGCGCTGGCGCGTCCTGCGCGACCGCGAGAAGCACGAGCACATGACGCTGTTCGCGCGGCGCCTCCCCGCGGCGCGCGAACGGGTCGCGGCGCATCTCGCGCTGCCCGGCATGCCGCGAGAGCGTGCGCTGGCGGCCGCCTTCCGGCTGCTGGACCTGGGCTTCTTCCGCATCGGCGGCGAGATCTACGCCGAGGAGAACGGCAGCTACGGGCTGGCTACGCTGCGCAAGCAGCACGCCAGGATCGAGGGCGGCGCCGTCGTCTTCGACTACGTCGCGAAGTCCGGCAACCAGCGGATGGTGGCGATCGCGGACGACTCGGTGCTTGAGGTGGTCCGGGTGCTCAAGCGGCGCCGCGGCGGCGGTGACGAGCTGCTCGCGTGGAAGAACGGCGCCGGCTGGACCGACTTGGCCAGCGAGGACATCAACACCTACGTCAAGGATGTGGTCGGCCCGGACTCCTCCGCCAAGGACTTCCGCACGTGGCACGCCACGGTGCTGGCCGCCATCGCGCTGGCAGCCGCGCCGCCCCCGCCGCGCTCGGCAGCGGCCACCAAGCGTGAGGTGGCGCGGGCGATGCGTGAGGTGGCGGACTACATCGGCAACACGCCGGCGGTCTGCCGCGCCTCTTACGTCGACCCTCGGGTGATCGACCGGTTCGGCGACGGTGTGACGATCAAGGCGTCGCTGCGACGCAGCGGCGGCGCCGCCGCCTTCGGCGCCCCGGCCACCCACGGAGCTGTCGAGCGGGCGGTGCTGCGCCTGCTGCGGGGCTGAGCCCAGCGCCGGCGCGCCTGCTCACCGCTGGGTGAGCAAGCCTCCGATGGGCGGGGGGATGGCGGACGGTCAAACACCGAACACCGTGAGCACCCGGGGTCGATGATGTTGGTGCTGGTTTCGTAACATGAAGACGGAGTAGCTTGATTGCGCCGGCGGCTCGGCGCAGGGTGGTTCGACCGTACGCGGGGCGGAAACGGGTCGAGAGTAGGCCCCCTCGGATCTGCACGGTTTCTGCGGGTGGGTGAGGGCATGGACGGTTCCGGCGGCGACGTAGCGGTCTTCCTGCAGGATGACCAGATCTTGATATTGCTGCGCGGCGACATCGACCTCTCGGTCGGCGAGGATCTGGAGGACGCCGGCCGGGACGCCATCGACGCCGGCATCCCGATAGTGATCGACGTCCGCAGGGTCCAGATGATCGATTCGGTCGGGCTGTCCTTTCTCATCCGGATGGGCAGCGCGGCCCAGGCCGGCGGTCGCCGCGCGGTGCTGCGCGGCCCGAGCCCACCGATCGAAGAGCTGATCCAGATCATCGGGGCCGCTGACCTGTTCACCTGGGTGGACGCTCCGGAAGCCGACCCGTCGGATGATCAGGGCCCGGCGGACCAAATCGTCGGCAGCGGATGACGTCGGCGGAGGAAGCCGCGTCCGCGCCCAGCGTGGTCCAGGAGGCTTCCGGTCACGCCGTTACGCCGTCTTCCTTACCCGGCATCCAGAAGCTGGCCACCGGGCTGTCCGCCGCGGTGACACCGGAAGAGGTCCTGGACGTCGTGGCCGACTGCGGCGGACCCTTGCTGGGCGCCCACATGGTCAACATCTCCCTGCTGGACGAGTCCGGAGAGACTCTGCGGTTGGTGACCTCGCGCCGGACCTCGCGGGACGTGGCGCGACGGTACGCCACCTACCCCGTCGACGCCCCGCTGCCGAGCCGGGACGCCCTCGCTGAGGGCCGGCCGGTGGTGATTCGAGGGGTGGAGGAGCGAGACCGGCGCTACCCGTTGCTGGCCGGGGAGTCACCGCACAATGTGGTGTTCGCCGTGCTGCCGCTGATCGACGGCGGCCGGGCGCTGGGCGTGCTGGCGCTCGGATGGCTGAGGGAGGACGACTTCCCGGTCGAGCGGATGGCCGCGGCCGAGGAGGTCGCCGCGCTGTGCGCCGCCGCGATGCAGCGCGCCGGTTGGTACCGGCAGCAACACCAGGCGCGGGCGGCGGCGGAGCACCTCGCAGGGCGCCTGCGCGACCTCGCGGCCCTGACGCGGCAGCTCAACCAGGCCACCGAGCCGGACGTGGTGGCCGACCTCATCGTCTCGACCGCCTCCAGGGCGGTGAACGCGGACACCGCGACGATCAGCGCCTTCGACGGCGCGCAGCGGTTCACGGTCCTGGCCACCCGCGGCGTGCCGCCGGAATGGGTCTCGCGGTGGAGCACCTTCACACCGGACGACGTGCCCCTGACCCGTGACCTCATCACCGGCCGGGCACCGGTCATCGTCACCTCCGCCGAGACCGTGGACCAGCGCGACGCCGCCTTCCTGTGCAGCAGCGGGCAGCGGATGTGGGTGAACCTCCCGCTGATGTCGAGTACCGCGGCGCTCGGGTTCGCCTCCTTCGGCTGGCACGAGCCGCGCGAGCTCACCACCGAGGACCTCGACGTCCTGACCGCGATGGCGTCCGACACCGCGATCGCCCTCGAACGCGCCGACCTGCTCGCGCGGTCCCGTCGGGTCGCGGAGGTCCTGCAGCGCGCGCTCCTGCCCCAGATCCTCTCCCGGCTCGCCGGATGGGACATCGCCGCCCGGTACATCCCCGCCGTGGAGGGCACACAGGTCGGTGGCGACTGGTACGACGCGTTCCCGCTGTCCACGGGTGGTGTCGGCCTCGCTCTGGGCGACGTCGCAGGCAAGGGCATCCGCGCGGCGGCCGTCATGGGCGCCATCCGCAGCGCGTTGCGGGCCTTCTCGATCGTGGATCCCACTCCGAGCGTCGTGCTGAGCGAGCTCGACCTCTACTTCGCCAAGTTCAAGCCTGTCGGCGAGATGGTCACCTGCTGCTACGCGGTCCTCGATCCGGACAGCGGCCGCCTGACGTACGCCAGCGCGGGCCACCCGCCCCCGCTCGTGATCGGCCGGGAGGGCCACCAGTGGCTGGAGTCTGCCACGACTCCGCCGCTGGGAGTCGGCGCCTCCGTCCGGCGCGAGCAGGCGGAGGCCGACATCGGCGCGGGGAGCGTGCTGCTGCTCTACAGCGACGGTCTGGTCGAGCGCCGCCGCCACGTGCTGTCCGACGACCTGGCCGCGCTGGCGGACGCCGCGGCTGCGCTTCCCGACGCCGTGCACCTCCAGACGGCCCTCGATTCCCTGGTTGACCAGCTCAGCCACCCCGACCGCACGATCGATGATCTCGCGGTGCTGGCTCTGCGCAGAGCGGTGGACAGCCCGCCGTAGGCGCGTGACCCGACCGGTGGCGTTGCAGGCGCTTGCACATGTGGTGCAGCAGAACCTGGTCTACCTTGAGTGGAAGGTGGCGGGTCTGAGCTGCTTCTGGCTTTCCGCAACCGTTTGCAGAGGAAGGGGGTAGGTGTGTCTGCGGGCATCGACGTCCACGACGCGGCCGGCCGGACGCACCTCGCCCAGTTCTATGGCGCGGACGACACGGCCCTGACGCTGGCGCTGGGCCGCTACGTCGAGGAAGGCCTCGACCAGGGTGCCGGGGTCCTCGTGGTCTCGACGATCGCGCACTGGTCGGCGCTGCTGGCCGAACTTCGGCGAGACGGGGTCGACGTCGCCGCGGCGGAGCGCGCCGGTTCGCTGGTCTTCCTCGATGCCGAGGCGGTGCGCTCGGGCCTGGTCAGCGGGGGCGAGCCGGAATGGGACTCCTTCGACTGCCTTGTCGGGGCGGCCGTCCGCCGCCTGCAGGCGCGGAGCAAGCACGTCGGCATCCGGGTGTTCGGTGAGGTGGTCGGCCTGCTGTGGCAGGACGGCTACTGTGCGGCCGCCCTCCGGCTCGAGGAACTATGGAACCGCCTCCTCGAGACCACCCCGTTCCGGCTGTTCTGCGCCTACCCACTGGATCTGTTCGACGAACCTTTCGACCCGGCCGACCTCAGGCCGGTGCTCTGGGAGCACACGCATCTGCTGCACCCCGGCCAGGAGGCCCTGGAGGCGGTGACAGACGTGACGGTGCGCGACGTCCTCGGGCGGAGCCGCAGGCACCCGTCCGTGGATCACCCGGAACGTGCAGGGGCAGGGGAGGGACCGGCGATGCCCCCCACCGAGAAGAGCGGATGGACGATCGCCGACGGCTCCGCGCCACCGGCCGCGGCGTGGTCACCGGTGGGCTTCTGGACCGTCGACGCCTCGACGTCGCTGGCGATGATCCGTCGGCGGGTGGTCGCCGCTGCGGTGCGCGACACGGCGGGCGTCCCCAACACCGATCACGCGGCCGCGCTCGCCTCCGCGGCGGAGCGCCTGTCGCTGGTCTGCGGCGAGCTGGCGGCCAACGGCCTGCGGCACGGGCAGCCACCGGTCACCGTGACGCTGGCCCGGGGTCCGGAGTCCTGGCTGCTCGTGGTCTCCGATCGAGAGCTGGCCAAGGTCCCCCACCCCCGGGCCCCCGACCTGAGCGGCGGCGGACGGCTCGGGCTGCCGCTGGTCACGGCTGCGTCCGAGAGCGTCGGCTGGTACGTCGAGGGGACCACCAAGCACGTCTGGGCGGAGGTCGGGGATCGTCCGCCCCCGGAACTGCTGCGAGCGCTCGCGCCGGGGCCCGTCCCGGACCACCTGCAGTAGCACGTGTCCGCAGGACCGGGGCTGGTCCGCCGGCTCGGCGTCCTGGACGCGACCGTGATCGGTCTCGGCTCCATGATCGGCGCCGGGGTGTTCGCCGTGTTCGCGCCGGCCGCCGCGGCCGCTGGCGCAGCCCTGCTGATCGGCCTGGCCGTGGCTGCCGTCGTGGCGTACTGCAACGCGACCGCCTCCGCCCAGCTTGCCGCAACGTACCCGACGTCCGGCGGGACCTACGCCTACGGTCGCGCGCAACTCGGCCCCTGGTGGGGCTTCGTCGCCGGGTGGGGCTTCGTGATCGGCAAGACCGCGAGCTGCGCGGCCATGGCGCTGACCTTCGCCGCCTACACCTCGCCTCCGTCCTGGCAGCGTCCGGTCGCCGTCGCGGCGGTCGTGGCCCTGGCCGCGGTGAACTACCGCGGGATCACGCGCACGGCCCGGCTGACCCGAGTGATCGTCGCGGTGGTTCTGGTCGTGCTGGCCGTCGTCGTCGCTGCCTGCCTGACGGGCGGCACGGCCGATGCCGGCCGGCTCCAGCCGCACGGTTCGGGCGCCGGCTGGTACGGCGTCCTGCAGTCCGCCGGCCTGCTGTTCTTCGCCTTCGCCGGCTACGCGCGGATCGCGACCCTGGGCGAGGAGGTCCGTGATCCCGCTCGCACGATCCCGCGCGCCATCCAGGTGGCGCTCGGCATCACCGTGACCGTCTACGCCGTCGTCGCCGTCGCCGCCCTCTCGGTTCTCGGTGCCGCCGGCCTCGCCCATGCCCACGCGCCGCTGGCCGCGGCGGTGGAGGCCGGCTCCTGGGACTGGGCCACCCCGCTGGTCCGGGTCGGCGGCGCGGCGGCGACGCTGGGCGCCCTGCTGGCCCTGCTGGCCGGGGTATCCCGCACGACGATGGCGATGGGCCGCCACGGTGACCTGCCGCGGTGGCTCGCCGCGGTGCACCCCGATCATCACGTCCCGCACCGGGCCCTGGTGGTGCTGGCCGCAGTCGTCTGCACGCTCGCGGGCACGGTGGACCTGCGCAGTGCGATCGGGTTCTCGTCCGTCGGCGTCCTGGTGTACTACCTCGTCACCAACCTGTCCGCCTTCAGCCAACCCCGGGCGCAGCGCCGGTTCCCTCGATGGCTGCAGGTGGTCGGAGCGGCCGGATGCCTGGTCCTGGTCCTGACCCTGCCGGCGTGGTCCGTGGTGGCCGGGAT
>JBKPQU010000312.1:0-4468 GCA_046734255.1 Actinomycetota bacterium | reverse complement strand
CCGCGAACAGCAGCGGCAGGTTGTCGAACAGCGCGGCGCCGGCCGCGCCGAGCACCCCGGCGAGCTCGTGGAACCCGGCCACCTGGCCGAGCATGTCGCCCTGCCCCAGCCGTAGCAGCAGCGCCGCCGCCGGGAGGGCGGCGATCGGCAGCATCAGGCTGCGTCCGATGCGCTGCGCCTGGGCGAGGCCGGGGATGTGCCGGCCCGCGTCGGACGTCGTCGTGCTCATCGAAGCCTCCGGACTGCGGCTGGACGGCGGTGGGCACCCGCTGAGGGCGGGTCCAGTGTCACCTGCGCCGCCGGGCCACCTCGCGCCCGCCCCTTCGGGCGCCCGCGGCCCCGGGGCGGCGCGCCCGCCGTACTGTGGGCGACTGCACCGGCGTCGGCGCCGGCGGCCGGCGAGATCCTTCCGGGGAGGACCGATGAGCGACAAGGCCGAGCGGATCCTGGCCGCCCTCGGCGGCGCCGCGAACATCGTGGACATCGAGGCCTGCATCACCCGGCTGCGGACCGAGGTCGCCGACCCCGGCCAGGTCGACGAGCCGGCGCTGAAGGCCGCCGGGGCGCACGGCGTCCTTCGGTCGGGCAGCGTGGTGCAGGTCGTCGTCGGACCGGAGGCGGACACCCTGGCCAGCGACATCGAGGACCTGATGTGACGCCGTCCCCGCCGGGCGGCCTGCTGGTGCGGGCCCCGGTGCCGGGCCGGGCGCTGCCGCTGCGGCAGGTGCCGGACCCGGTGTTCGCCGGCGGGATGGTCGGGCCCGGCGCGGCTCTGGAACCCCCGCCGGGGATGCTGGACGCCGTCGCACCGGTCGCCGGGCTGCTGGTGAAGGTCCACCCGCACGCGTTCGTCATCCAGCCCGAGAGCGGCCCGGCGATCCTCGTCCACCTGGGGATCGACACCGTGCAGCTGCGCGGCGATGGGTTCACCGTGCGCGGCGAGGAGGGCACCGACGTCCAGCCCGGCGACGTGATCGTGACCTGGGATTCCTCGACGGTCACGGCCGGTGGGCGCAGCCCCGTCTGCCCCGTGGTGGCCCTCGACGTCGAGACCGTGACCCTCGTGGACGCCGTCGAGCGCGGCGAGCTCCTGCCCGCGCTCGCGCCGCTGTTCAGCGTGCCCCCGGCCGTCCCCTGAGAAGGAGGGCCGAGGCATGCACGACGATCGCCGGCAGGTCGAGGACCGGCTGGACCGGGCGCTGCGCGAGCGGATCCGCCCCGCCCAGTACGCCGCGAGCATCCCGCTCGAGCTGGCCGCCTGGCACGCTCCGGGCGAGCCGGTGCCGGTCGCCGAGGCACTGAACGCGAGCTTCCGGCCGTTCGCCGCCGGCACGGCCTGGGGCAGGCCCTGGTCGACCAGCTGGTTCCGGGCGACCGGCGCCGTCCCGGCCGGCTGGGCCGGACGGCGGGTGGAGGCCGTGCTCGACCTGGGCTTCTACGGCGGGTGGCCGGGCACGCAGGCCGAGGCGCTGGCCTACGACCTGACCGGCCGGCCGCTCAAGGGCGTGGCGCCGGCGAATGCCTACGTCCCGATCGCCGACGTCGCCCGCGGCGGCGAACAGGTCGGCCTGCTGATCGAGGCCGGTGCGAACCCGGACATCCTCGGCCGCGGCTTCCTGCCCACCCCGCTGGGCGACCTGGCCACCGCCGGGGACCAGCCGCTGTACCGCTTCGCCCGGGCCGACCTCGCCGTCCTCGACGAGGACGTCTGGCACCTGTGCCTCGACCTGGACGTGCTGGGCGAGCTGATGCGCCAGCTGGGCACGGGCGACCCGCGGCGGCACGAGATCCTCCGCGCGATCGAGCGCGCGCTGGACGCGCTGGACATCGCCGACGTCGCCCCGACCGCCGCCGAGGCCCGCCGCCGGCTCGAGGAGGTCCTCGCCCGCCCGGCGCACGCCAGCGCGCACACGATCTGCGCCGTCGGCCACGCGCACATCGACTCCGCCTGGCTGTGGCCGGTGCGCGAGACCAAGCGCAAGTCCGCGCGCACCTTCGCCAACGCCACCGCGCTGGCCGCGCAGTACCCGGAGTTCGTCTTCGCCTGCTCGCAGGCGCAGCAGTACGCCTGGATCAAGGACACCCAGCCGGAGATCTTCCGCCGGATCGCCGACGCCGTGAAGGCGGGCCAGTGGGCGCCGGTCGGCGGCATGTGGGTGGAGGCCGACGGCAACCTGCCCGGCGGGGAGGCCCTGGCCCGCCAGTTCGTGCACGGCAAGCGCTTCTTCCTCACCGAGTTCGGAGTGGAGTGCCAGGGCGTGTGGCTGCCGGACTCCTTCGGCTACTCCGCCGCCTTCCCGCAGCTGGCGCGGCTGGCCGGGATGCGCTGGTTCCTCACCCAGAAGATCTCCTGGAACCAGACCAACGCGTTCCCGCACCACACGTTCTGGTGGGAGGGCATCGACGGGACCCGGATCTTCACGCACTTCCCGCCCGCGGACACCTACAACGGCACGCTGTCCGGCTCGGAGCTCGCGCACGCCGTCGCCAACTACCGGGAGAAGGGCAGGGGCACGAGGTCCCTGCTGCCGTTCGGGCACGGCGACGGCGGCGGAGGCCCGACCCGGGAGATGCTCGAGCGCGCCCGGCGGCTGCGCAGCCTCGAGGGCGCGCCGCGGGTGGAGATCCAGCACCCCGACGCGTTCTTCACCGCCGCGCAGGAGGAGTACCCGGACGCCCCGGTCTGGTCGGGTGAGCTGTACCTGGAGCTGCACCGGGCCACCTACACGAGCCAGGCGCGGGTCAAGGCGGGCAACCGGCGCAGCGAGCACCTGCTGCGCGAGGCCGAGCTGTGGGCGACCACCGCGGAGGTGTTCACAGGCGCGGCCTACCCGCACACCGACCTCGACCGGCTGTGGAAGACCGTGCTGCTCAACCAGTTCCACGACATCCTGCCCGGCAGCTCGATCGCCTGGGTGCACCGCGAGGCGGAGCAGACCTACCGCCAGGTGGAGGCCGACCTCGGGGCCATCATCGGCGCGGCCACGGAGGCACTCGCCGGTGCACCGGACGGCGGCCCACCGGACGCGCTCTGGGTGTTCAACACCAGCCCCAGGGCGCGGCACGAGGTGGTGGTGGTCCCCGCGGGGCCGGCGGCACCGTCTTCCGTGCCGACCCAGGCGCTGTCCGGTGGTGGGACGGCTGTGTTCGCCTCGGTGCCGGCATCCGGTGCGGCCGCCCTCGGATCGGCGGATCCCCCGCCGCCGGTGACCGCCGGCCCTCGGTGGCTGGACAACGGGCTCGTGCGTCTCGAGCTGGACGACGACGGGCTGCTCACCTCGGTGCGCGACCTGGCCGCCGGCCGCGAGGTGCTGGCCCCCGGCTGCCGCGGCAACCTCCTGCAGCTGCACGACGACCTGCCGAACCACTGGGACGCCTGGGATCTCGACGCGCACTACCGGCGGCGCCGCACGGATCTCGTCGCCGTCGACGAGATCGCCGTGACCGACGCCGGGCCGCTGCTCGGCGCCGTCCGGATCGTGCGCACGTTCGGCGACTCGCTGATCACCCAGACCGTGCGGCTGACCGCGGGCAGCCGCCGGATCGACGTCCTGACCGAGATCGACTGGCACGAGCGGGAGAAGCTGCTCAAGGCCGCGTTCCCGCTCGACGTGCACGCCGACCGCTCCGCGGCGGAGATCCAGTTCGGGCACGTCCACCGGCCGACGCACGCCAACACCAGCTGGGACGCGGCGAGGTTCGAGACGTGCGCGCACCGCTGGGTGCACGTCGCCGAGCCCGGCTACGGCGTCGCGCTGATCACGGACTCCAGCTACGGGTACGACGCGGTCCGCGACACGCGCGCGGACGGCGGCACCACGACCACCGTGCGGCTGAGCCTCGTCCGCGCACCCCGGTGCCCCGATCCGGAGGCGGACCAGGGCCCGCACCGGATCGGCTACGCGCTGCTGCCCGGTGCCGGGACGGCGGACGCGGTCGAGCACGGGTACGCCGTCAACCTGCCGCTGCGCGTGGTGCCCGCGACCGGCGGCGCCCCGCCGCCCCCGCTGCTGTCGACCGACGGCGACGCGGTGGCGATCGAGGCGGTCAAGCTTGCCGACGACCGCAGCGGGGACGTCGTCGTCCGGCTGTACGAGTCGCTCGGCGGGCGGGCCGGAACTGCGCTGCGCGCGGGCTTCCCGGTCGCCCGCGCCGTGGTCACCGATCTGCTCGAGCGCCCGTCGTCCGAGGCGATGGTGCCGGCGGAGGACGGCAGCCTCGCCCTGGAGCTGCGGCCGTTCCAGGTGCTGACGCTGCGGCTGTCCCGGGGCTGATCGGAGCGGCGCTCAGCGGAGGCGGTCGGACAGGCGGCGGCAGGCGATCTGCACCGGGTCCCAGACCGGGGACAGCGGGGGAACGTAGGACAGGTCCATCGCCGCGACGTCGTGCACGGTCCGGTCGGTCCAGATGGCGACCGCCGCGATGTCGATCCGCTTGCCGGTCCCCTCGCCGCCGACCAGCTGGACGC
>JBKPQU010000311.1:0-6088 GCA_046734255.1 Actinomycetota bacterium | reverse complement strand
CATCCGGGCGGTGCGGCCACCGCCGCCGCCGGCTGACTCGCCGCTCCGATCGATCAGGCGGAGGGCGGATCCCTTCGTACCTTATGGACTTGCTTGACCCGATCCGCTAGCCTCGGGCGCTTAGCCGCCCACTCGAACGCCGTTCGCCATTACGAACGTGAATCGTTCCGACCCGCCCGACGCGGGCCGCAGTGAAGCTCGACCGGACGCCTCGAAACCAGCAAGGACGCAGGTAGAGGACGTGATCAGCATGATGCGGATAGCCAAACCCCCGAACCTCTCCAGGCGGACCGCGATCGCCGCCGCGGTGGCGGTGATCGCCACCACGGGCCTCGCGACGTCCGCCGCCACGGCCGCGCCGTCCAGCCATGGCGTCGCGTCGATCTCCTCGGAACCGTGGGGCAGCACGGACGAGGGTGCCGTCCAGCGCTGGACGCTGACCAACGCCCGCGGGATGGTCGTGCGGATCCTGACCTACGGCGGGACCCTGCAGGAGATCGACGTCCCCGATCGCCACGGCCACAACAGGAACGTGACGCTGGGCTTCCCCAGCCTGGACGGCTACGTCGCCGACACGAACCCCTACTTCGGCTGCATCACCGGCCGGTACGCCAACCGGATCGCGCTCGGCACATTCACCCTCGACGGCGTCACGTACCACCTGCCGATCAACAACCCCCCGAACAGCCTGCACGGCGGCACGGTCGGCTTCAACAGGCACATCTGGGCCGCGACACCGTTCAAGCACGGCGGCGACGTCGGCCTCGTGATGACGTTCACCAGCCCGGACGGCGACCAGGGCTACCCGGGCGAGCTGGCCACGACCGTGACGTACACGCTGACCAGGAACAACGGCATCCGGATGGACTACCGCGCCACCACGGACGCCCCGACGATCGTCAACCTCACCAACCACGCCTACTGGAACCTGGCCGGCGAGGGGACCGGGACGATCTACGGCCACCGGCTGTTCCTCAACGCGGACAGCTTCACGCCGGTCGACTCGACGCTGATCCCGACCGGGGCGATCGACCCGGTCGCCGGCACGCCGATGGACTTCACCCACTCGACGGCGATCGGGAAGCGGATCCGGGACGGGTCGTTCGAGCAGCTGGTCTTCGGCCGTGGCTACGACCACAACTGGGTGCTCAACCGCAAGAGTGCCACCGGGCTCGAGTTGGCCGCGCGGGTCGTCGAGCCGACCAGCGGCCGGGTGCTGTCGATCCTCACCGACCAGCCCGGGATCCAGTTCTACTCAGGGAACTTCCTCGACGCGACGCTCGTGGGCACCAGCGGTCAGATGTACCGCCAGGGTGACGGCTTCGCCCTGGAGACCCAGCACTTCCCCGACTCGCCGAACCACGCGAACTTCCCGTCGACCGTGCTCCGCCCGGGGCAGGTCTACCGCACCACGACGATCTACCAGTTCAGCACCACGCACTGAACCGCTCCGGCGGGGCCGGGAGATGCACGGGGCTTCGGCATCGCGCATCTCCCGGCCTCGACCGGTCAACACCCCATCCGTCGCCCGGGGAGGTCCGCGATGGCAAAGGTTCACCCCAAGGTCGAGGAGGCCGTGGAGACCCTCGACCTCAACCCGGTCACACGCCGGCGCCTGCTCGCGGGCACCGGCCTGGCCAGCGCGTCGATGGCCGCCACGGCCCTGCTCACCGCGTGCACCGGCGGTAGCAGCAACGCCGCCGCTCCGGCGGCCAGCGGCGGGGCCGCGCCCGGCTCGTTCCCGTTCCCCCAGACACCGAAGTGGAAGTTCGTGTTCGTCTGCCACGTGACGACGAACCCGTTCTTCACCCCCACCCAGTACGGCGCCCAGGACGCATCCGCGCTGCTCGGAACCGAGTTCCAGTGGACCGGGTCGCAGAACTCGATCGTGGCCGAGATGGTCAACGCCATGAACACCGCGATCAGCGCGAAGGCCAACGGGATCGCGGTGGCCGTGGTGGACAAGGAGGCCTTCAACGAACCCGTCAACAAGGCGCTGGACGCGGGCATCCCGGTCGTCTCCTACAACGCGGACGGCGCTGCCGACGACCCGGGCACCAACCGCCTCGCCTACATCGGGCAGGGGCTGTACGAGTCCGGCTTCGCCCTCGGGACGCGGGCGCTGCAGCAGGTCCAGTCCGGCCCGGTAGCCGCGTTCATCGCCACGCCGGGTCAGCTGAACATCCAGCCCCGGATCGACGGCGCGCAGGCCGCGATCAAGCAGTCCGGCAAGCCGATCACCTTTACCGCGGTGGCCACCAACGCCGACGTCACCAAGGGCTTGTCGATCATCGACGCGTACGTCCAGGGCCACCAGGATGTCACCGGCCTGCTGGCGGTGGACGCCGGCTCGACCCAGAGCGTCGGCCAGGTGGTGAAGAAGTACAACATGCGCAGCAAGGCCCTGAAGGTGGCCGGCGGCTTCGACCTGGTGCCGGAGACCCTGAACTCGGTCAAGGCGGGTGACCTGGACTACACCATCGACCAGCAGCCTTACCTGCAGGGCTTCCTCCCGGTCCTGGCGCTGTACTTCTACCAGGTCAGCGGGGGCCTGCTCTTCCCAGTCCAGACGAACACCGGTTTGCTGTTCGTGACGAAGGACAACGTCGACCCGTACCTGACGACGAAGAGCCGCTACGAGGGCTCGGACACCAAGCCGAAGCTCGTCGAGCGGAGCGGCGCCATCGCCCACGCCTAGCCCGAGGCGGGCGGCGGCAGGGTCGCGGGGCGGGAGGGCCGGCCTCCCGCCTCGCGACCTGGCGTACCGGGGGATGATCGGTCCGGGGGGGCCGGCCGATCGGAACCCGCTGGGCGGCGGGATCGGGAGGAGAGCGCTGTGACCGACACGACCGCGACGGAGGCGACGGCGGCGCCGCCGGCACCGCCGGCCGCGGGTCGCGCCCTTACCGTGCTGCGCAGGATCGGGGGGGCCTTCCTGCGCCGGCGAGAAGCCAGCGTGGCCGTCGTGGCGATCGGCCTGGTGATCTACTTCCAGATCGCCACGCCGATCTTCCTCACCCACGACAACCTGGTGAACATCGCCCAGGCGGCCTCGCCCGGCGCGATCGTCTCCGTCGGGATCGTGCTGCTGCTGGTGAGCGGCGAGATCGACCTGTCGGTGGGGATGGTGTTCGCGCTCGCGCCGTTCCTCATGCACTACGCGGTGGACTTCTACGGCGTGCCGGTGATCCCGGGGATCCTCCTGGCGCTGCTGATCTCCGCGGGGATCGGCCTGGCCAACGGCCTGATCGTGACCAGGCTCCGCGTGCCGTCGTTCGTGACCACGCTCGGCACGTTCTACGTGCTCCAGGGTGTGGTGCTGACCACCTCGCACGCCTATCCCGCCGAGATCCCCGCGGGTGCCGAGGGGCGGATCCGCAGCTGGCTGGGAGCCGGGGACTGGGCGGAGCTGATCTGGTGCCTCGCGATCGTCGCGGTCTTCCACATCGTGCTGACCCGCACGCGGTGGGGGCTGTACACGATCTCCGTCGGCGGCAACCTGCTCGGCGCCACCGAGGCGGGGATCAAGGTGAACCGGATCAAGATCGGCAACTTCGTGATCACCAGCACGCTCGGCGCCTTCGCCGGGATCATGGAGGCCTTCCGCGTGCACACCATCGATCCCAACCTGGGCGGGGGGACCGGCGTGACGTTCTTCGCGATCTCGGCCGCGGTGATCGGCGGGACCGCCCTGGCCGGGGGATCGGGCACGGTGATCGGTGCGCTGCTCGGGGCGATCGTGCTGGCCGAGCTGCAGGACGGGTTCAACCTCATCGGGATCAGCGCGAACCCCTTCTTCCTGGTCCTCGGCACGGCGATCCTGCTGTCGATGATCGCGAATCAGTATCTGTCCCGGCTGCGCCGAATGGGGCGGTCCTGATGGCCGAGCCGGCCTCCGGCGTGCCGGCCGCGATGCCGGAGGGAGCACCCGATCGTCCGGCGGGCGAACCGGCGGGCGAGGAGGTGCTGCGGGTCGAGCACATGGCCAAGCGCTTCGGCGGCGTGATCGCGCTGCGCGACGTGAACATCGAGCTCGGCCGGGGCGAGGTCCTCGGGCTGATCGGGGACAACGGCGCGGGCAAGTCGACGCTCATCAAGATCATGTGTGGCTTCCACCAGCCGGACGCCGGGCGGATCCTGGTCGGCGGTGAGGAGGTGACGCTCCGCAGCGTCGATCACGCGCGATCACTCGGCATCGACACCGTCTACCAGGACCTCGCGCTGGTGAACGAGCTCAGCGTCTACCACAACATGTTCCTCAACCGCGAGCGCGTGGTCTGGCCGCTGCTGAACAACCGCGTGATGCGCCGGCTCGCCAAGGAGCACCTCGCCTCGATGGGGATCACGAACATCCCCGACGTCGGCGTGGAGGTGGCCAAGCTGTCCGGCGGGCAGCGGCAGGCGATCGCTGTGGCTCGCGCGGTGTACTCCGACGCGAGGATCCTCCTGCTGGACGAGCCGCTGGCCGCCATGGGCGCGAAGGAGGGCGCGCAGATCCTCGACCTGATCCACGACATCCGAGCCGCCGGGCGCGTCTCGGTGATCATCATCGCCCACAGCTACGCCCAGATCCTGGAGGTCTGCGACCGGGTGAACGTCCTGCAGCGCGGCGAGATCACCTTCGACAAGCCCGCTGCCCAGACCTCGGTGGAGGAGCTGACAGAGCTGATGGTCGCGGAGTACCGGGCCGGGCGGGCCGCGGCCCGCCGCGCCGCCGAGGAGCAGGGCTGAATGCACCAGGTTCCCGGGCTTGAGGTCTTCGACGAGCGGGTGTGCTCGCTGGGAGAGGGCCCGCACTACGACGAACGTGACGATCGCGTGGTGTGGGTGGACATCCTGCGAAGCCGCGTGCTTTGGCGCCACCTGGACGGCAGGCAGGGGGAACGGGAGGTGCCCGGGCACGTCGGCGCCGCCGTCCCGCGCGCCGGCGGGGGCCTGGTGCTGTGCCTGCCGGCCGGTCCGGTGCTGGCCGGGCCCGACTGGTCGCTGCAACCGCTGGGCGGCTACGAGGAGGCGGACCGGGCCGCGGGTGTCGCGCCGCCGTCCGAGGGCACGATCCGGTCCAACGACGCCAAGGCCGACCCGGCCGGGCGGCTGTGGCTGGGGACGATGACGTACGAGGAGCTCCCGGGAGCGGGCGCGCTGTACCGGCTGGATCCCGGCGCGAGCGGGCCCCGGCGGGTGGCCGGCGGGGTGAGCGTCAGCAACGGGCTCGGCTGGTCGCCGGACGGCGGCACGATGTACTACATCGACACGCCCACCCGTGAAGTGGTCGCCTGCGACTACGACGTGTCCAGCGGTGAGCTCGGACCATGGCGCACGTTCGTGACCATCGAGGACGGGTTTCCCGACGGCATGTGCGTCGACGCGGACGGCGGCGTCTGGGTGGCGCTGTGGAAGGGCAGCGCGGTGCACCGGTTCGACCCGGAGGGCCGGCTCGACCGCGTGCTCGAACTGCCGACGCCGCAGGTGACCTCGTGCGCGTTCGCCGGCGCGGGGCTGGACATCCTCGTGGTCACGACCGCGCGGTCGGGTCGCCCGGACGAGGACACCGCGGCGGGACTCACCTACGCCACCTCGGGGACCGGCGTCGTCGGCCGGGCCGCCGACCGGTTCGCCGGCTGATCACGGCGGCGGTCATGCGTGCGTACTGTGTGGAGGCACCAGGCGCCGCCGCCCTGGTCGACGTGCCGGCGCCGCAGCCGGGTCCCGGCGAGGTGCTGGTGGCCCCTGCCGCCGTCGGGATCTGCGGCTCGGATCTGGAACTGCTCGACGGCCGGCGCCCTCCGGCCTACGTGCGCTACCCGGTCGTCCCCGGCCACGAGTGGGCGGGTCGCGTCGAGGCGCTCGGACCGGGGGTGACCCTCGAGTGTGGGATCCCGGTGGTGGCGGAAGGCGTCCGGGCATGCGGCGTCTGCGCCCGGTGCGCCGAGGGCCGCAACAACCTTTGCGTCGGGCCGTACGCGGAGACGGGCTTCACCCACCCCGGCGCGCTGGCCGAACGGCTGGTGGTGCCGGCGCACCTGGTGCACCCGCTGCCCGCGGACCGCCCGATCGCCGAGGCCGCGCTGATCGAACCGGCGGCCTG
>JBKPQU010000310.1:0-5430 GCA_046734255.1 Actinomycetota bacterium | reverse complement strand
GCTGCTCGCCCTCACGATCGTGTTCTTCGGGATCGATGCCACCAACGGGCCCTTGCAGGTGGCGCTGATGCTCAGCGCATCGTTCGCCAGCCTGATCGCGTTCAAGAACGCCCACAGCGTGGCTGCCGTCGCCGATGCGGCGGTCGGCGGGGTGACGACGGCAATCGGGGCGATCTTCATCCTGCTTGCCGTCGGCGCGCTGATCGGCACCTGGAACATGGCCGGGACGATCCCCACGGTCGTGGACTACGGGATCAGGTTGATGAGCCCGACCTGGTTCTACTTCGCGACCGCCGTGATCTGCGCGCTGGTCGGGATGGTCACCGGCAGCTCCTGGACCACCGCCGGCACGCTCGGGGTCGCGTTCGTCGGGATGGCGAGGGTGATGGGCCTTCCAGTCGAGATCGCCGCGGGTGCGGTGATCTGCGGCGCGTACTTCGGGGACAAGATGACCCCGCTGTCGGAGACCACGATCCTGGTCCCGAGGCTGGTCGGCGGCGGCCTCACCGTGGGCCAGCACATCCGGAACATGTTCTGGACCGCCGGCCCGGCGCTCGGGATCAGCCTGGTCATCTTCCTGATCCTCGGTCTGAACGCCGAGCCGAAGGGTGCGATCAGCACGGACGCGGCCAGGGCGGAGCTCGCCAAGGCCTTCAACATCTCCGTCGTCTGCCTGCTGCCGATCCTGCTGCTGATCCTGTTCTCGATCCGGAAGTTCCCGCCCTTCCTCTCGATCCTCGGCTCGGCGCTGTTCGCGGGCATCCTCGCCCCGTTCCTCCAGCCGGCAGCGGTCAAGGCCTTCGTGGACGATCCGAGCCTCGGGCCGGTGTCGACCGCGATCAAGGCCATCTTCGCGTCGATGGCCACCGGGTTCGTCAGCCACTCGGGCAACGAACAGATCGATCAGCTGTTCTCCCGCGGCGGGATGGCGAGCCTGCTGACGACCGTATGGCTGGTGCTGGGCGCGCTGTCGTTCGCGGCGGTGATGGAACACGCGGGCTTCCTCGAGCGGCTGCTGCGGCCGATCGTGTCGCGGACCAGGCGACGCGGATCCGTGATCCTCGCCGTCAACACCAGCGGGATCGGGCTGAACGTCATCGCCGGCGACCAGTACGTCGCGGTCGTGCTGCCCGCCCGGATGTTCCGGAACGAGTTCGCGCAGCGCGGCCTCGCGCCGCAGGTCCTGTCCCGGGCGGTCGAGGACTCCGGGACCGTCACGTCGGTGCTGGTGCCGTGGAACACCTGCGGTGCCTACATCTCCGGCGTCCTCGGCGTCTCCACCGCCGCCTATTTCCCGTTCTGCTTCTTCAACTTCCTCAGCCCGATCCTGGACATGCTGTACGGCTTCATCGGATTCAAGGTCCCGACGGCGACCGAGCCATGGGGCGATGCAGCGCTGTCGCAACGGGAGGTGAACGACAGCTGACGACTTGGCAACGGCCGAATGTCAAACCTTCCGGTAGGGGGACGTCCGGTATGGGCGTGTCTTGTGACCGCGGATCCGCCCCCGAAAGACTGCAGATAACGTTCAGGAGAGGTGGCTGAAGATGGCGACCGAGTCCAGCCAGGAACCAGGTGTCGCGGGGTCGCAGGCTGCGAGGGGGACGTTGGGTCTGCCTCAGGCGACGGCCCTGATCGTCGGAAGCATCATCGGGGTCGGGATCTTCAACCTGCCCGGCTCGCTGGCGGCGTACGGGCCGATCAGCCTGTTCGCGATGGCGTTGACCACGGTGGGGGCGCTGGCCCTGGCGGTGATGTTCGCCTCGCTGTCGCGGCGGCTGCCGGCCGACGGCGGCCCGTACGCCTACGCCAGGGTGGCGTTCGGGAACCTGACCGGGTTCTCCAACGCCTGGCTGTACTGGATCACGGCCTGGGCAGGGAACGCCGCGATCGTCGTGGGCTGGGTGCTGTACGTCGAGGAGTTCGTCAACAAGGACCACAACAAATGGTTCTCGATCATCCTGGCGCTGATCGGGCTGTGGATCCCCGCGGCGATCAACCTCAGTGGGGTGAAGAACATGGGATCGGTCCAGCTGTGGACCTCGATCCTGAAGTTCATCCCGCTGGTGTTCATGTCCACGGTGGGACTGTTCTTCATCACCACCGGGAACTTCACCCCGTGGAACATCAGCGGCCAGAGCAACGCCGGTGCGATCCTCGGGGCGATGGCGCTGTGCCTGTTCTCCTACCTGGGGGTGGAGACCGCCGCGGTGGCCGCGGCGAAGGTCCGCGACCCCGACCGGAACGTGCCGCGGGCCACGATCCTGGGAACGCTGGGCACCGCGGTGGTCTACCTGCTCTCGCTGACCGCGGTGTTCGGGATCGTCCCGTCCGCGACGCTGGGGGAGTCCAGCGCGCCGTACGCGACCGCGGCCAACGACATCTTCGGCGGCACCTGGGCCGGCTACCTGATGGCCGCCCTGGTGGTGATCTCAGGATTCGGGGCGCTGAACGGCTGGACGATGATCTGTGCGGAGATGCCGCTCGCCGCGGCTAGCGACGGGCTGTTCCCCGAGGCGTTCGGCCGGATGTCGAGCCGCGCCGTCCCCGCGTTCGGGATCATCTCGTCCACCGTGCTGGCCTCGATCGCGATGGTGCTGGCCTACCTGGGATCCGCCGGATACACGGTGTTCAACACCCTGGTCTTCATGTCCGGGATCACCGCTGCCATCCCCTACGGCTTCTCCGCGCTGGCCCAGATCAAGTGGCGCATCGCCGACAACCGCCCGGTGCACACCCCGAGGTTCGCCCGCGACGTCATCGTCGCCGCCATCGCCCTGGTGTTCTCGATCCTGTTCATCATCTACTCCCGCAACACCGGAGAGACCTCCGCGTTCAAGGTGTGGCTCCCCTTCATCTTCGCCGGGGTCGCGTTCCTGATCGGCATCCCGATCTACATGGCCCAACGCACCCGAATGACCGAACCACCCCCAGTCCCGGCATACCGGCCCTGACCGGCTAAGGAGAGATCCGCTATGACGTCATTCCACGTCGACTCCGAGGTCGGCAGGCTCCGGCAGGTGATCCTCCACCGTCCCGGCCTGGAACTGACCCGGCTGACGCCCAACAACGTCGACTCGCTGCTCTTCGACGACGTCATGTGGGCGCAGCGCGCCCGGGAGGAGCATGACGCCTTCGCCCAGAAGCTTCGGGACAAGGGCGTGAAGGTCTACCTGTACGGGGAGCTGCTGGCCCAGGCGCTGGAGCAGCCCGGGGCCCGCGAGTTCGTCCAGGAGGAGCTGACCACGGCGACCCGGTTCGGGCCGGCGCTCGACAGGCCGCTGGACGACCTGGTCAGTTCCGCCCCGAGCGAGACCCTGTCCGAGGTGCTGATCGGCGGCGTGCTCAAGCGCGACGTGAGGCTCGAGGACGCCTCGAGCCTGCTGCTGGAGTACCTCGAGCCGGACGACTTCCTGCTCGCCCCACTGCCGAACCACCTGTTCCAGCGGGACAACTCCGCCTGGGTCTACGACGGGCTGTCGATCAACCCGATGTCCAAGCCCGCACGTAAGCGGGAGACGATCAACTCCCGGCTGATCTACAACTTCCACCCGATGTTCGCCAAGGCCGACCCGCCTCCGCACTTCTACTACGGCAACGACGGCCAGACACACGACCCGGCGAACTGTGAGGGCGGCGACATCCTCGTGATCGGGAACGGCGCCGTCATGGTGGGCATGGGGGAGCGCACCACTCCTCAGGGCATCGAGTTCCTCGCCCGCAGGTACTTCGAGCACGGCAAGGTCACCAAGGTGATCGCGGTCGAGCTGCCGAAGACCCGCGCGTTCATGCACCTCGACACCGCGATGACGATGATCGACCGCGATGCCTTCACCGTCTACCCGTACCTCCCGGACACGCTGCGGTCGTTCACGCTGACCCCCGTCGGCGCGGGCGGGGACTACCGCGTCACCGAGAACAAGGAACTCTTCCCGGTCGTCGCCGAGGCGATCGGCGTGGAGAAGATGCGCGTGCTCCGCACGCCGATCGACATCCTCGGTGCGCAGCGGGAGCAGTGGGACGACGGCAACAACTTCCTCGCCGTCGCCCCAGGTGTGATCTTCGGGTACGAGCGAAACGTGACGACGAACACCTTCCTGCGCAAGAACGGCATCGAGGTCGTCACGATCGCCGGCGGCGAGCTCGGCCGCGGCCGCGGCGGTCCTCGCTGCATGTCGTGCCCGATCGAACGTGACGCGGTTGCCTGACCGGCGTACCCCGACGAAAGAGCATTGAGGAGACCACGATGGGCGTGAACCTGAAGCACCGCGACTTCCTGAAGGAGTTGGACTTCACCACGGCGGAGATGCAGTACCTGCTCGACCTGTCGAGGGACCTGAAGCGGGCCAAGTACGCCGGCACCGAGACGCAGCGGATGCGGGGGAAGAACGTGGCGCTGATCTTCGAGAAGACCTCGACCCGAACGAGATGCGCCTTCGAGGTCGCCAGCTACGACCAGGGCGCCCACGTGACCTACCTGGATCCCGCTTCGTCTCAATTGGGGCACAAGGAGTCCGCGAGCGACACGGCCCGTGTGCTCTCCCGGATGTTCGATGCCATCGAGTTCCGGGGCAATGCCCAGACGACGGTCGAGGAGCTCGCCGAGGGCTCCGACGTCCCGGTCTACAACGGGCTGACCAACGAGTGGCACCCGACCCAGATGCTGGCCGACTTCCTGACCATGTCCGAGCACTCCGACGGCAAGCAGATCCACGACGTGGCCTACTGCTTCATGGGTGACGGCCGGTTCAACATGGGCCGGTCGCTGCTGGTCATGGGAGCGATCATGGGTTCGGACGTGCGGATCTGCGCGCCGAAGGACCTGTGGCCGGACAAGGAGGTGCAGGACGTGGCTCGGGAGCGCGCCGAGGAGTCGGGGGCGAGGGTCACGCTGACCGACGACCCGGAGGAGGGCCTGCGCGGCGCGGATTTCGTGCACACCGACGTCTGGGTGTCGATGGGTGAGCCCAAGGACGTGTGGAACAGCCGGGTGAAGGACCTGACGCCGTACCAGGTCAACGCGAAGGCCATGGCCAGCACCGGGAATCCCCGGGTGAGGTTCATGCACTGCCTGCCGGCGTTCCACGACACCCGCACCACGGTCGGCCGCGACGTGGCCGAGTCGACGGGAATGACCGGCGGCCTGGAGGTGACCGACGAGGTGTTCTCCTCGCCGGCCAACATCGCTTTCGACCAGGCGGAGAACCGGCTGCACACCATCAAGGCGATCATGGTTGCTACCATCGGGAGCTGATCCCGAACCGTTGACGGCCGGGAGAAGGGCGGATCGGCCATGGCGGTGAACGAGGAGGTGGACGGCCCGGCGTCCAGGTCGCTGTCCGTGCGTCAGGCGGCGTTCATCGGCGTCGGTGCGATGGTCGGTGCAGGCATCTTCTCGCTGCTCGGCGCGGCCGGTGAGGTTGCCGGCGC
>JBKPQU010000309.1:0-6813 GCA_046734255.1 Actinomycetota bacterium | reverse complement strand
GCCGCGGCCCGCTCGCCCTCCGCGGCCAGTGCCCGCGCCACCGCGAGCGCGAGCGCGGCCGGCGCCAGCGGATCCAGCGGATCGTGCAGGAGGACGGCGGTCGCGTCCCCCACGGCGTCGAGCGCGACCAGGAGGGGCTGCAGATCGTCCCCGGCCGCAAGCACCCGCACGTCATCGCCGGGCCCCGGCTCCAGCGCGGCCGTGACCGCCGGGACCAGCGCGGCCGGGACGGCGACCACCACCCGATCGACGGCGCCCGAGCGCAGCAGCGATCCCACGGACCGGCGGACGAGCGGGACGCCGCGCAGCACCCGCAGTGCGGCACATCCCTGCGGCGCCTCCTCGTCGTCCAGCAGCACCGGGATGATGCCGAGGCCGAGCGGCACGCGGTGATCTTAGTGGTCTAGTCGCGGGGGCGCAGCGCCCACTCCACCCGCGCGAGCAGCTCGCACGGGCTGAACGGCTTCGTGATGTACCCGTCGGCCCCGGCGGCGAACCCGTCCCGGATGTCGGTCTCGCGCGCCTTCGCGGTGAGCATCAGGACCAGCGTCCGGTCGAGGTCGGGGTCGGCGCGCAGCATCCGGCACACGTGCAGGCCGTCCAGGCCGGGCATCATCCGGTCCAGCAGGACGAGGTCCGGGACGAACGCCCGCACCGCGGCCAGTGCCGACTCGCCGTCGGCAGCCGTGCGGACGTCGAACCCGGCGCTCGCGATCTTCATCGTGACGAGGTCGCGGATGTCCGGGTCGTCGTCCACGACCAGCACCGTGCGGGCCGGCGACGGGGCCGCCTCGCTCACAGCAGCACCGTCTCGGAAGCCCGTTGCGCCGGCGGCCGGCTCGGCAGGCGGACGGTCACGGTCGTGCCGGCGCCGAGCATCGAGTCGACCTCGATCCGCCCGCCGTGGCGCTCGACCACTCCGTGCACGACAGCCAGGCCCAGCCCGGTGCCGGGGATCGCCCGGTTCTGCGCCTCGGAGCTGCGGTAGAAGCGGGTGAACAGCTTCGGCAGGTCGTCGGGCGAGATGCCGATCCCCGTGTCCGCGACGGCGAGCAGCATCTCATCGCCCTCCATCGAGGCCCGCAGGACGACCGTGCCGCCCCGCAGCGAGAACTTGATCCCGTTGGAGAGCAGGTTCAGCAGCACCCGCTCAAGCTGGCCGCGATCCCCCTGGATCGTGGGCAGGTCGTGGCCGATCTCCACGCTCAGCGCGACTCCCGCGGTGTCCACCGCGGGCTTCAGCACCGTCTGGACGATCTGGATCAGCTCGGCGACGTCCACCTGCTCGTCGCCGGTGGTGTACCCGTCGGCCTCGATCCGGGACAGGATCAGCAGGTCCTCGATCAGCGACAGCAGGCGGTGGCCGTTGCGGTTGATGACCTCGACCATCCTGTGCTCGGTCTCCCCGAGTGTGGCCACGCTGGCGTCGCCGAGCATCTCGGCGTACCCGCAGATGCTGGTCAGCGGCGTGCGCAGCTCGTGGCTGACCGAGGCGACGAAGTCGGTCTTGAGCCGATCGAGCTCGCGCAGCTCCGCGTTGGCGTGGTCCAGCCGGTCCGCCCGCTCCTGCAGCTGCACCCGGGCGGCGCGCAGCTCCTCCTCCACCCGTTTCTGCCGGGTCATGTCCAGGTGGATCACCCCGACGCCGAAGACCTGTGCCGTGTCGTCGACCACCGGGTACCGGACCGTGAGATAGGTGCGGTCCTCCCCGTCGACGACGAAGGTCTCCTCACCGTGCACCTCCGACGCCTCCGTCAGCGACGGGTCGCTTCCCTCCAACACTCCATCGGGATGTGCGGCGTCGGCCAGCCGCCGGTACTCGTGGTTGGACAGCAGCGTGCGGCCGCCGGCGTCCCGGACGCAGATCGCCGCGGGCGCGTGCGCGACCAGGCTGCGCAGGATGTCGGCGGTCTCCTGCCACTCCGCCTTGGCCTGGCGCGCCTCGCGGGTGACGCGGTGCATGCTCAGCGCGTACTCGACCGCGGGGCCCAGCCGGGCCAGCCGGTCCTTGAGGAGGTAGTCGGCGGCCCCGAGGCGCAGGGACTCCACGCAGGTCTGCTCGTCCATCACCCCGCTGACCACGATCAGGGGGATGTCGACCTCGGCCTCGGCGAGCTGCCGGAGCGCGTCCAGGGCACTCATGCCGGGCAGCGAGTAATCGCACAGGACGACGTCCGGCTCGCGGTCCAGCGCCGCGGACAGGCCGGCCAGCGTGTCCACCCGCTCCCAGTCCGGCTGGTATCCCGCCCGCCGCAACTCGGCGATCAGAACCTCGGCATCGTCCGGGCGGTCCTCGACGATCAGAACCCGCACCGTCGAGCGCATCCGCGGTCCGTCTCCGGGTTCGGCCGGCTCCCCGGCGTCCGGGGTCACCATGCGTGCTCGGCGGCGTCCCCTCCCGACGGGCGGGAGGTCAGCGCCCGGTCGACGACGCCCAGCAGCCGCCGAGCACCAACCGGCTTGACAAGGTAGGCGGCCGCGCCCATCTGCGCCCCCCGCTCGACGTTGCTCGGCTGGCCGAATGCGCTGACGAAGATGGCGGGGATGTCCGGCTCCGCGGCCTCGCGCAGCTTGGCGAGCAGTTCGAACCCGTCGACGTCCGGCAGCTGCACGTCCAGGACGTAGGCGTCCGGGGCTCCGAGGCTGTCCACCGTTTCCAGCGCCCCGGCGGCGTCGGCCGCCGCGAGCACGCGGTGGCCCCCGGTGAGCAGGTTGAGCGCGATCAGGTCACGGATATCGGGTTCGTCGTCGACGACGAGCAGTCGTGCCATGCCTGAACTCCTTTGAGGCGAGCGGCGGCGGCCCCCACCGAACCCCCCGATCGGAAGAGATCGGCGATCTGGACCGCATTGCTTCTTCCGTCACACAAAGTAGAGCATGCATGAACCCAGCGCGACCGGAGTTCGGAAGGTTCTCAGCCGGCCGCCAAGAACCTCGACCGCTCGGGCGGCAGGCACGCCCGTACCGGGCCCGAACGTCCGGACGGACACCCGCCTGCACCCAGCCTGCACCACGGTCGCCGCGAGGGTGACCGCGGTCCGGGCCGGACTCAGGAGGCGAGCACCTCGTCGAGGAGAGCCTCGGCCTTGTCCTCGTTGGTGTGCTCGGCGAGGGCGAGCTCGGAGACCAGGATCTGCCGGGCCTTGGCGAGCATGCGCTTCTCCCCGGCGGAGAGCCCGCGGTCCTGGTCACGCCGCCACAGGTCGCGGACCACCTCGGCCACCTTGATCACGTCACCGGAGGCCAGCTTCTCGAGGTTCGCCTTGTACCGCCGGGACCAGTTCGTGGGTTCCTCGGCGTACGGGGCGCGGAGCACCTCGAACACACGGTCCAGGCCTTCCTGGCCGACGACGTCGCGAACACCGACGAGGTCGACGTTCTGGGCCGGTACTTCGATCGTCAGATCCCCTTGTGCCACCTTGAGGACCAGGTACTGCTTAGGTTCACCCTTGATGTTTCGGGTCTTGATCTCCTCGATGAGCGCTGCCCCGTGGTGTGGGTAGACAACCGTCTCGCCGACCGTGAAAGCCATGTGCTCTTGTCCCCTTTCCCTGACTGAGCTTATCACGAACGGCCGACGGCCAACCACACGAGTCCTCCCGTTTCCGCAGGTCAGAGGCCCATATGCGGTCCGGGACCGGCCGCGAGGGCCCTTGACAGCGATGTGTGTCCGTGCCGAGCGAAGGGATCGAACACACTCGGTCACCACGCGATAGGCTTCCGTCGGCTCTACCCGAGGAGTCCCGCCCGCGATGCGCGCGAGCGATACCCGAGAGGATGCCGCGCCGTGAACGCCGACCCCCTGCGCCGTGCCTCCTTCAGCCGTGCCTCCTTCACCCGCGCGCTGCTCCTGGCGGCCGCCGTCGCGCTGAGCGTGTCGGCCTGCTCGGAGTTCTCGCCGCCGCTGGTGGCCGACTACAACGCCGCCGACGGCGTCTCGGGGACCATCACCGACCCGGCCAGCGGCGCCACCCTGGACCTGCGGAACTTCGTCGTGGTCGCGGGAGACTCGGGCGGGGTCGGCAGGCTCGTCGGCACGGTCGTGAACAACGGTTCGACGCCGGTCCAGCTCTCGGTGATCGCTGACCAGTCGGCGACCGGGGTGACCGGGCAGGCGCAGATCACCGTGCCCGCGTTCGGCGTCGCCAAGATCGGTTTCGACGAGGGCCAGGAAGTGCTGCTCAACAACGTCCCCGCGGCCGGGAAGTTCCTGGCGATCAGCCCGAAGACGGACGCCGGCGGGAGCGTCGCGATGGACATCCCGGTGGTGCCCGCCGTCGGCTACTACGCCACCCTGGCCCCGCCGACCGTGCTGCCCTCGCCGTCACCCACGGCCGTCCCCTCGGGCACGGGGAGCGGAACGGCGACGCCCGCGCCGTCGGTGACCACGACGCCCTGAGCGGGGGCCGGTCCGTCGGCGGGTCAGGGCTCGAACTTGTACCCGAGGCCGCGCACGGTGACCAGGTGGCGCGGGTTGGCGGGGTCCGGTTCGATCTTCGCCCGCAGCCGCTTCACGTGGACGTCGAGGGTCTTGGTGTCCCCGACGTAGTCGGAGCCCCAGACCCGGTCGATCAGCTGCATCCGGGTCAGCACCCGGCCGGCGTTGCGCAGCAGCAGCTCCAGCAGCTCGAACTCCTTCAGCGGCATCGGCACCACCCGGTTGGCGACGGTGACGACGTGCCGCTCGACGTCCAGCCGCACCGGGCCCCCCTCGACCACGGCCGGAACCGCGGGTTCCGCCTCGGCCCCCCTGCGCAGCACGGCGCGCACCCGGGCCACCAGCTCGCGGGAGGAGTACGGCTTGGTGACGTAGTCGTCGGCGCCGAGCTCGAGCCCCACCACCTTGTCGATCTCGCCGTCCTTGGCGGTCAGCATGATCACCGGGACGTTCCCGCGGGTGCGCAGCTGCCGGCACACCTCGGTGCCCGGCAGGCCGGGGAGCATGAGGTCGAGCAGGACCAGGTCGGCGCCGTTGCGGTCGTACTCCGTCAACGCGGCCGGCCCGTCCTCGGCGATCGAGACCTCGTACCCCTCCCTGCGGAGCAGGTACGAGAGCGGGTCGCTGAAGGACTCCTCGTCCTCCACGATCAGGATCCGGGTCACTGGGCTCCTCTCACGCCGGGCTCGGCCACCTCGACCGCACCGTCCGCGGACACGGCGTCCAGCGCGCCGGGATCGGGCGCGGGAGGAGCGACCTGGGCGCTGGGCTCGTCCGCCGGCTGCGCCGCGGAGTCCGGCAGCCGCAGGGTGAACGTCGAGCCCTGCCCCTCCACGCTCCAGACCGACACGTCACCTCCGTGGTTGGCGGCCACGTGCTTGACGATGCTCAGGCCGAGGCCCGTCCCTCCGGTCGCTCGAGCCCGCGCCGGGTCCACCCGGTAGAACCGCTCGAAGATCCGCTCCTGCTCATCGGGCGGGATGCCGACCCCCTGGTCGGAGACGTGGATGGCGACGATCCCGCCGGAGCGCTCGACCCCGAGGCCCACCCGGGCCGACTCCGCTGAGTAGGCGATCGCATTGTCCACCAGGTTGCGGACTGCGGTGACGAGCAGCGCGTGGTCGCCGAAGACCACCGCGCCACGATCCCCGCCGATGACCACGTCGATGCCGCGGGTGGAGGCGGAGAGCCGGCAGCGGTCCACCGCCTCGGCGATCACCTCGTCGAGGTCGACCGGCTCCGGCGGGTGCAGGGCGTCGGCGACCTGCAGCCGGGACAGCTCGATGATCTCCTGGACGAGCGAGGTCAGGCGCTTGGACTCCTGCTGCATCCGGCTGGCGAAGTGCCGGACGGCGTCCGGGTCGTCCGCCGCGTCCTGCACTGCCTCGGCGAGCAGTTGCAGCGCGCCGATCGGGGTCTTCAGCTCGTGGCTGACGTTCGCGACGAAGTCCCTGCGCACCTCCTCGACCCGGCGGGCCTCGGTGCGGTCGTCCACGAGGACGAGCACGTGCCCCGTGCCCAGCGGTGCCACCCTGGCGTGCACGACCAGCCGGGCCCGGCCCATGGGGCCCCGCGCGAGTTCGAGCTCCCGCTCCCGGATCAGGCCCAGGGTGCGGGCCTCGGCGGCCATCTCGCGCAGCTCACGGTGGACCAGTTCCTGCGCCCGCACCACGCCGAAGGCGATCGCGGCGGGGCTGGAGAGCACGACGCCACCGGACTCGTCGAGGACGACCGCCGGTGATCTCAGCACGGTCAGCACCTGCACGACCCCGGGCAGCAGGTCGCGTCCCTGCTGGGTCTGCCCCCCATTTGCCCGCATGGTCGAGGTCATCCGGGCGCGCAGGAGTCGGCTGCCGAGCAGCAGACCCACCAGCAGCCCGGCCAAGGCCCCGAGGAGCAGGGTGGCGTCCACGATCTTAGGGTAGGCACAGGACGCCCGGACGACTCAGCCGGAGGACCGGCCACGGCAGCCTTCCCGCCGTGTTCACCTGCCGTCATGCAGGTGTTCACGGCACGCTGCGACCGTTCACCCGACCGGAGTCTCGGGCGGCGCGGTGGGGTTCGGTGCGCCCGGGCGCGAGGGAGAGGGTGGCAAGGGAGCCATGCGCGAGCAGTTCGTAGGTGAGCTCAAGGAGATCACCGACCAGATGATCGAGATGACGCGGTTCGTGGGCTCGGCGATCGCCAGGGCCAACGCCGCGTTGATGAACGCCGACCTCGCGCAGGCCGAGAGTGTGATCGAATCCGATCGCGAGCTCGACCGGCTGCAGGCCGACCTGGAGGAGAAGGCCCAGGTTGTGCTGATCCGGCAGCAGCCCGTGGCGACCGACCTACGTGTGGTGATCACTGCGCTGAGGATGAGCAGCGACCTGGAG
>JBKPQU010000308.1:0-4622 GCA_046734255.1 Actinomycetota bacterium | reverse complement strand
GTGCGGACCACCTCGGCGATCTCGGCCGGGCCGAGGTCGCGCTGCCGGCGCACGTCCAGGTGGTACCGGGCCCGGCAAACGCGATTGGTGGCCTGGCGGACGGCGCGCATCGAGCGCCCCTCCAGACAGAACCGGTCCAGGTCGAGCACCGCCTCGTCGCCGAGCTCCAGGGCGTCCAGGCCGGCTCGCCGGTAGGCCAGCGCCCCGCTCTCCGAGGCGCCGACCACGCCGGGGATCCATGCGTAGCGCTCGGCCTCGGCCAGCCACGCCGCGATCGCGCCCGGCCAGGCCTCCGGGTCGCCGAGCGGGTCGCCGGCGGCCAGCGTCACCGACCCCACGACCCGGTGCACGACCGCGGCCTTGCCCGACGGCGAGAAGACCGCAGCCTTGTCCCGGCGCAGCGCGAAGTACCCGAGGGAGTCCTGCTCGCCCCAACGCGCCAGCAGGTCGCGGAGCCGCCGCTCGTCCCCGGGGCTGAGCGTCGCGGGCTTGCGGGCCGGCGCCAGCAGCGTGGCCAGGACCAGCAGGGCGGTCAGCGCTCCGGCGACGTTCAGCGCGATCGTCGTGGCGTCGGACAGCAGCGGCGTGCGGAACTTCAGGTCGGGGACGAAGCCGACCAGGCCGGACAGCACCTCGGTCAGCCGCCGGGACAGCGACGCCTCGGGCGCCGCGCGCAGCGTGAGCAGCGTCCCGCCGACCAGCGAGACCCCGCCGGTGACCAGCAGCACCCGCAGTGCCGCCAGCCGGGCCGTGCGCTCGGAGGCCGCGGTGAAGTCCCGGCGGGCCCACAGCGCCATCGCGAGCACGACGAGGTTCAGCGCGACCACCGGCAGGCCGCCGGTCCGCAGGTGGGCCACCACGCTGATCGAGGTGACGGCGACCAGCAGCCCCCATGCCCGGCGCTTGCGCCGCTGCAGCGCTCCGGCGAGCAGCAGCATCACCCCCGCCGAGGTCGCGGCCAGCGCGAACGCCGCGCCGTCCAGGGCCGCGTCGACGACCTCCGGGACGGCCGCGGGACCGAACGTGCGCGGATCGGCCGGGCGCAGCACGTCGACGACGGCGACCAACGCGCTGATCCGCACCAGCCAGGCGAGGACCGACGGGACCCTCAGGCGCCACCGAGCGGGGATTCCCACCCCCGCCGGAACCCCTAGGTACCTCCTCGCCGCGGTGGTCACGGTCGGCCAGGCTAAGGCTCGGCCCGGTCGCGGGGTAGCAGGACCTCCGCGCGCAGCCCCGGGGCCGCATCGCGAAGGCACACCTCCCCGCCGTGGCGGCGGACCAGTTCGGCGACGATCGCGAGTCCCAGTCCCGCGCCGCCGGCGTCCCGGGAGCGCGCGTCGTCCAGCCGGGTGAAGCGCTCGAACACCCGCTGCGCATCGCCCGCGGGGATCCCCGGCCCGTCGTCCACGACGGCGAGCAGCGCTCGTGCGGTGCCCGCGCCGTCCAGCCCGGGCTCGACCCCGACCTCGACCCGGACCTCGCTGCGGGCGTGCCGGACGGCGTTGTCGATCAGGTTGTCCACGATCCGGCGCAGCGCGTCGGCGTCCCCGGTCACGCCGACCTCGCCCGCGCCGTCCACGACCGCGGTGATCGGAACCCGCGCCGCCGTGCGCGCTCCGGCCGCCTGGCGTGCCAGCTCACCCAGGTCCACCGCGGCCAGGTGCCGCAGCGGCGGCGGCTCGTCGTCGGAGCGGGCCAGCAGCAGGAGGTCGTCGACCAGCCGGGACAGCCGCTCGACGTCGGTGAGCAGGTCGGCGGTCAGGCGCGGCCAGTCGGTGTCCCCGGTCAGGCGCTGCGCCACCTCGAGCTCCGTGCGCATGTTCGTCAGCGGGCTGCGCAGCTCGTGCGCGGCGTCGGCGACGAAGGACCGCTGCCGCGCCCGGCCGGCCTCGAGGCGGGCGAGCATGCCGTTCAGCGTGACCGCGAGGCGATGGAGCTCGTCACGGGAGTCCGGCACGGGCAGCCGCCCGGTGCTGCCCGTGCCGGTGATCTCCTCGGCGCCCGCGCGCAGCGCCTCGACCGGGCGAAGGGCCAGCCCGATCACCCGCCAGGCGAGCACCGCCAGCCCGACCAGCAGCAGCGGGAAGGCGATCAGCAGCACCGTGCGCAGCACCCGCACGCTGCGGACGGCGTCCTCGGCCGGGACGGCGACGAGAACGGTGAGCGGGTCGGAAGGCCGTCCCGCCGTGCGTCCGACCACCCACAGGGGCCCGTTGATCCCGGCACGCTCGCCGTCGATCGCCAGGACCCGGCCGGAGCGCACCGCGGCCAGCTGCTCCGGCGTGGCCAGCGGGACCAGCCGGTCGGCGCCGGCCGATCCCGTGCGCACCCGGTCGGCACCGTCGACCACCTGGACCAGCTGGGATCCGGCGACCGGGATGGGATCGGGGACGGCGCCGGCGTCGACCAGGGCGGCGACCTCACCGGCGGTCTCCCCCGCGCCGGTCTCCAGGGTGTGCCGCAGGGACGCCGCCAGCGCCAGGACGAGAACGGTCCCGCCCAGCGCGAGGCCGGCGGCCAGGCCGGCGGCGGAGATCAGGGTCAGCCGGGCACGCAGGCTGGAGCGACGCCACCAGTCCACGGTCAGCCCCCCAAGGTCAGGCCCGGTCCCCGGCCGCGCCGCGGACCAGGCGGTATCCGCTTCCCCGCACGGTCTGCACCGCGTCGCGGCCGATCTTCCGCCGCAGGTACCCGATGTAGACCTCGACGACGTTGGGGTCGGCCTCGGCCGCCGCGTCCCAGACGTGGTCCAGCAGCTCGGTCTTCGGAACGACCCGCTCGGGGTTGCGCATCAGGTATTCCAGCAGCCCGAACTCCCGGCTGGTCAGCGACAGCTCGTGCCCGGCGCGGGTGACCCGGTGGGTGGCCGGATCCAGGGTGAGATCGCCGGTGACCAGCACCGCCGGGCGCTCCCGCGCACCGCGACGCAGCAGCGCGCGCAGCCGGGCCAGCAGCACCACGTAGGAGAACGGCTTGGTCAGGTAGTCGTCCGCGCCGACGTCCAGGCCGTCGGCCTGGTCGTACTCGCCGTCCTTGGCCGACAGCAGCAGCACCGGGACCCAGTTCCCCTCGGCGCGCAGCGACTGGACCACCCGGTAACCGGATAGCTTCGGAAGCATGATGTCCAGCACCACCGCGTCGTACTCGCCGCCGCGGGCCGCCTCCAGCCCGGCGAGGCCGTCCGAGGCGACGTCGACCGCGAAGCCCTCGGACTGCAGGCCGCGGCGCAGCGCCAGCGCCAGCCGGGCCTCGTCCTCGACCACCAGCAGCCGCACGGCTCCAGCGTGACACGGCTGGCTGAGCCCGCCTCAGGTGCTCTCAGCCGCCTCACAGGGCGCACCCGGCAACCTGGAGGGCGAATATGCCAGCGATGCCGGAGGAACGCCGATGCCCGCAGCCCTGACCCGCCCCCTCGCGCGGTGGGCGGTGCCCGCCGTGATCGCCGCCCTCGTGGTCGGCGCCGGGGCGGCCACCAAGTGGATCTCGGCCAGCGCAGAGACAAGCCTGCCGCCGCGCTCGGCCTCCCAGCTGCTGTCCGACGTGGCCTCGGCCCGGCTGCAGGCGCTGTCCGGCACCGTCGTGCAGCGCTCCGACCTCGGCCTGCCGGACCTGCCGACCGGCGGCCAGGGCAGCTCGGACCTGACGTCGCTGATCAGCGGCGCGCACACGCTGCGGATCTGGTACGCCGGGCCGGACAAGGTGCGGCTGGCGCTGCTCGGAACGCTGGGCGAGTCCGACGTGATCCGCAACGGGCAGGACCTGTGGACGTGGGCCAGCCGGGACAACACCGCCACGCACCGGCAGCTGTCCGACCAGGTCCCGAGCACGGTCGACCAGCTCCCCCAGGCCCCGCCACAGGCGGCCCAGCAACTCCTGTCCGCGATCGAGCCCAGCACCGAGGTGACCACCGACGGCACCGCCACGGTCGCCGGCCGGCCGGCGTACGAGCTGGTCCTGACCCCGCGGGACTCCGCGACGCTGGTCGGGCAGGTGCGGATCGCCGTCGACGCCACCGAGCACATCCCGCTGCGGCTCCAGGTGATCCCGCGCGGGCACGCCGATCCCGCCTTCGAGGTGGCCTTCACCCGGGTCAGCTTCGCCCGGCCGGACGACGCCGAGTTCCGCTTCACGCCGCCGCCCGGAGTGACGGTCAAGGAGGGCGGCAACGACGTCGCGGCCCCGGGCAAGGCCCTGGCCAACCCGCAGAGCACGTTGAACCGCTTGCACGAGGCCATCGGCAAGGCCACCGGCGGCGCGGCGCCGTCCGGTGAGCAGGGCCCGCAGGTCGTCGGCTCCGGGTGGACCGCCGTGCTGGTCGCACGGAACGACACCCCGCTGGGCCACGCCCAGCCCGGGCAGCAGGAGCAGCCGGCGCAACCCGGCCAGCCCGGCGAGTCCGGCGCCGGACCGGATCAGGGCGGCAACCCGCTGGACCGCGTCCTGGGCGCGCTGCCGAGGGTCAGCGGGAGCTGGGGCAGCGGCCGCCTGCTGCGCTCCTCGCTGTTCACGGTGCTGATCACGGACGACGGGCGGGTGCTGGTCGGCGCGGTCACGGCGGACCGCCTGTACCAGGTGGCGGCGACCGCGCAGGCCCGCTGAGTGTCCGCGCGCAGCACGCC
>JBKPQU010000307.1:0-3005 GCA_046734255.1 Actinomycetota bacterium | reverse complement strand
GCCGCAGGCTGCCCGGATCGCGCTGACGGCGTACCGCTACAGCTGGTCAGGGCCAGGGCGAGCAGGACGGCGCCGGCGACGGTGGCCGCATCGAGCCGGCGGAGCGTCATCGCGGGGCGACCAGGCGCGCGCGACTGTCCGGTGCCGCCCGGCGCGCCTCGTCGGCGGCCTCGTCGGTCGGCAGCTCCTGGCTGGCCATCTCCGCCTTGACCCGCAGGACGTAGGTCTCGACCTCCTGCTCGACCTGGGCGAGGTCCCAGTCCATGACATCGGCGACCAGATCGGCCGCGGCCCGCGCGGAGGCCGTGCCCCGGTGGCCGTACTCGATCGACAGGCGGGTGCGCCGGGCCAGCAGGTCGTCCAGGTGCAGCGCGCCCTCGTGCGTGACGCCGTAGCGGATCTCCGCCCGCAGGTAGTCCTCGGCGCCGGGCAGCGGCTCCAGCAGCAGCGGGTCGTCCTCGGCGGTGGCCAGCACTTCGGTCGCCAGCGACCCGTACCGGTCCAGCAGGTGACGCATCCGCCACGGCGGGATCCGGTATCGCTCGCCCAGCTCGCTGACCTGGTTCACCAGCGCGTGGTAGCCGTCGGCGCCGACCAGCGGGACGTGCTCGGTGACGCTGGGGTTCAGGCGCTCGCCGAGGTCGGCCGCGGCGGCGTCGATCGCCTCGGCGGCCATCAGCCGGTACGTGGTGTACTTCCCGCCGGCCAGCGACACCAGCCCGGCCATCGGGCGGGCCACGGCGTGCTCGCGGGAGAGCTGGCTGGTGCTCTCGCTCTCCCCTGACAGCAGCGGCCGGAGCCCGGCGTAGACGCCCTGGACGTCGTCCCGGGTCAACCGCACCGCCAGCACCGAGTTGACGTGCTCGAGCAGGTAGTCGATGTCCGTGCGGGTCGCGGCGGGGTGGGCGCGGTCGAGGTTCCAGTCGGTGTCCGTGGTGCCGATCACCCAACGGTTGCCCCAGGGGATGACGAACAGCACCGAGGACGCGGTGCGCAGGACCAGCCCGGTCTCGCTGGCGATCCGGTCGCGGGGGACCACGATGTGCACGCCCTTGCTGGCCCGCACCCGGAACCGTCCGCGACCGCCCGCCAGCCGCTGGATGTCGTCCGTCCAGACACCGGTGGCGTTGACCACGACGCGGGCGCGCACCTGGATCTGCTCGCCGCTCTCGACGTCGGACAGCACCGCGCCGACCACCCGGTCGCCCTCCCGGAGCAGGTCGACGACCTCCGTGGACGAGCGGACCTGCGCGCCGAACCGGGCGGCCGTGCGCACCAGGGTCAGGGTGTGCCGGGCGTCGTCGGTCAGCGCGTCGTAGTACCGCACGGCACCGACCAGCGCCTCCCGCCGCAGCGCCGGGCAGAGCTTCAGCGCGCCGGTCCGGGTGTGGTGCCGGTGCCGGGGCAGGGGCCGCGACATGCCGGCCATCTGGTCGTACAGCGTCAGCCCAGCCCCCACGTAGGGGCGCTCCCACGCCCGGTGCTGCAGCGGGTAGAGGAAGGGCACCGGCTTGACCAGGTGCGGCGCGATCCGGGACAGCATCAGGTCGCGCTCCCGCAGCGCCTCGCGGACGAGGGAGAAGTTCAGCTGCTCCAGGTAGCGCAGCCCCCCGTGGAAGAGCTTGCTCGAGCGCGACGACGTACCCGATGCCCAGTCCCGGGCCTCGACCAGCGCGACCGAGAGCCCGCGGGTCACCGCGTCCAGGGCCGCCCCCGCGCCGGTCACGCCACCCCCGATGACCAGGACGTCGACCGGGGCCGCCCGCATCGCTTCCCACGTCCGGGCGCGGTGATCGGGATCGATCCGCATCCCGTCGATCATCTGCCCTCCTCACCGCCTCCGCGGCGGCCTTCCGGACACCTCCGGACACCCCCGGATTCAACACTGCCACAGCACCCTGGGCGCACTACGGGAAGTCCGGGCGCCCACGCCGTCCGGCCCACCGCCTGGTATACCCGTCCGGGTGAGCGACTACGTCGCGGCGATCGACCAGGGGACGACGAGCACCCGCTGCATGATCTTTGACCGCGGCGGAGCGGTGGTCGCCGCGGACCAGGTGGAGCACCGCCAGATCTTCCCCCGGGCCGGCTGGGTCGAACACGACCCGTTGGAGATCTGGGAGAACACGCGGCGGGTCACCTCCGGGGCGCTGGCCCGCGCCGGGCTGGACGCCGGCAGCATCGCCGCCGTCGGGATCACCAACCAGCGTGAGACCGCCGTCGTCTGGGATCGCCGGAGCGGGCAGCCGGTGTACAACGCGATCGTCTGGCAGGACACCCGCACCGACCGGATCTGCGCGGAGCTCGGTGAGCTCGGCGGCGGGGCGGACCGCTATGCCGACCGGGTCGGCCTGCCGCTGGCGACGTACTTCTCGGCGCCCAAGATCCGCTGGGTGCTGGACACGGTGGAAGGCGCGAGGGCCGCCGCCGAGCGCGGCGATCTGATGGTCGGCACCGTCGACTCCTGGCTGCTGTGGAACCTGACCGGCGGGGTGGACGGGGGCGTCCACGTCACCGACGTCACCAACGCCAGCCGCACGCTGCTGATGGACCTGCGCACGCTGGCATGGGACGTCGACATCGCCGCCGAGATCGGCGTGCCGGCCCCGCTGCTGCCGCAGATCCGATCGTCCGCGGAGGTGTACGGCAGGGTGCGGCGGGACCACGCCCTGGCAGGTGTGCCGATCGCGGGTGACCTCGGCGACCAGCAGGCGGCGACGTTCGGCCAGGTGTGCTTCGAGGTCGGGACGGCCAAGAACACGTACGGCACCGGCAACTTCCTGCTACTCAACACCGGTACCCAGCCGGTGCGCAGTCGCAACGGGCTCCTCACCACGGTGTGCTACAAGATCGGCGAGTTGGAGGCCGTCTACGCGCTGGAGGGTTCGATCGCGGTCACCGGCGCGCTCGTGCAGTGGCTGCGGGACAACCTCGGCCTGATCTCCGCCGCGGCGGAGGTCGAGGACCTCGCGCGGACCGTGGAGGACAACGGCGGCGCCTACTTC
>JBKPQU010000306.1:0-4300 GCA_046734255.1 Actinomycetota bacterium | reverse complement strand
TTCCTATGTTGTAGTAGCGCTTGAGGATCAAGCTGCCCTTGTCCGGCGACAGCGACGCGTTCACCTCGGGGAACGCTCGCAACGCCGAGACCGCAGCCTTCATCAAGAACGCCAGCAGCGTGACCCGGTAGCCCTCCGCCTTCGCCGCTGTGTCCAGTTCCTTCCGGTAGGCGTCGATCTCGGTGATGTCCGCCTCGTCCGAGTGCGTGACGTGCGGCACGTTCAGCCAGGAACGGTGCAGATGCGGCCCGGAAAGCTTCTTGATCCGGCCCAGCGCGACCGTCTCCGTCTCGCCGAACTTCGAGAAATCCTGCGCCGGGATCTCCGGAATGCCCGAGGTCGGCGCTGCCGCCGCCGCAGGGGCGGCCCCGTCGCCGGTGGCCGTGCCCCGAACCGTGCCCAGCAGGTCGTCCCTGGTGATCCGGCCCTTCGGGCCGCTTCCCCGCACCTGCCCCAGGTCGATCCCGAGTTCACGTGCCAGCCGCCGGACGCTCGGACCGGCGTGCACGCCGGTGAAATCCGTGTCCGCTGGGCCGGCAGGGCCGGCGGCGACATCCGTCGATCCCACCGGCGCAGACGAAGTGGAAGCCGCCTGACCGGCCGACGACGATGCCTGAGCCGATGCCGGAGCCGATGCCGGAGCCGATGCTGGAGCCGATGCCGACACCTCCTCAGGCCGCTGGGCAGCTTCCTTCGGCTCCTGCTGGTCCAGCACCGCCGGCGCACCCTCGGTGGCGTCTTCCTCAGCGATCAGGCAGATGTCTGACCCTTCACTGACCTGGTCGCCGACCTGGACCCGGACCTCGCGGACGGTCCCGGTCACCGGCGACGGGATGTCCATGGTTGCCTTGTCGGACTCCAAGGTGATCAGCGGGTCCTCTTCGTTGATCACATCGCCGACCGCGACGTGGATCTCGATCACCGGCACGCTGTCGAAGTCGCCGATGTCGGGGACTTTCACATCGACAGCAGACGTCTCGGTAGCCATGCTCACGGGTCCTCCACTACGGCCGGGGACGGCCTGGAACGGGCCGTCACCGGGTGGTCGGGTCGGGCGATTCGGGGTCGATGCCGTACCGGGCTATCGCATCGGACACAGTCGACGCCGGGATAGTCCCCTCCTGCGCGAGCGTCGACAAGGCGGCGACGGCGACGTAGTGCCGGTCGACCTCGAAGAACCGGCGGAGCGCGCGGCGGTAGTCCGAGCGGCCGAACCCGTCGGTGCCCAGCACTGTGAAGGGCCGGGGCATGAAGGGGCGAATCTGGTCGGGGTAGGACTTCATGTAGTCGGTCGCGGCGATCACCGGGCCGTCGGGTCGGGACGCGAAGCTCGACTCGACGTGGCTGACCCTCGGCGTCTGGTCCGGGTGCAGCATGTTCCACCGCTGGACGGCGAGGCCGTCGCGCCGCAGTTCGGTGAAGCTCGGGGCGCTCCAGATGTCGGCGGTGACGCCGAAGTCCTGCTGCAACAGGTCGGCGGCTGCGATCACCTCACGCAGGATCGTGCCGCTGCCGACCAGCTGCACCCGCGGCGCGCCTGCCTTCGAGCCCTTGGCGCGAGTCCCGTCCGTGCCTTCGCGGAACAGGTAGAGGCCCTTGAGCAGGTCCGCCTCGACGCCGTCCGGCATCGGTGGGTGCGGGTAGTTCTCGTTCATGACGGTGAGGTAGTAGTAGACGTCCTCCTGCTCGGCGTACATCCGCCGCAGACCGTCCGCGACGATCACCGCGACCTCGTACGAGAACGTGGGGTCGTAGGAGACGCAGTTCGGGATGAACGCTGAGAACAGGTGGCTGTGCCCGTCCTCGTGCTGCAGTCCCTCGCCGTTCAGCGTCGTCCGCCCGGCCGTTCCGCCGACGAGGAAGCCGCGCGCGCGCATGTCGCCCGCGGCCCATGCCAGGTCGCCGATCCGCTGGAACCCGAACATCGAGTAGTAGATGTAGAACGGGATCATCGGCACGTCGTTGGTGCTGTACGACGTCGCGGCGGCGATCCAGGACGACATCGCGCCGGCCTCGTTGATGCCTTCCTGCAGCATCCGACCCTTCGGGTCCTCCCGATAGAACATCAGTTGGTTGGCGTCCTCGGGCCGGTACAGCTGCCCGACCTGGGAGAAGATCCCGAACTGCCGGAACATGCCCTCCATCCCGAAGGTCCGGGACTCGTCCGGCACGATCGGCACGACCCGATCGCCGATCTTCTTGTCCCGCAGGAGCGTGTTGAGGATCCGGACGAACGCCATCGTCGTGGAGATCTCCCGGTCCTGGCTGCCCTTCAGCTGGGCGCCGAAGGCCGAGACGTCGGGCACCTCGAGCGCCTGCGACGTCCGCCGCCGGGCGGGAAGGCTGCCCTCCAGCGACGTCCGCCGCTCGATCAGGTAGGCCTTCTCGCGGCTGCCGTCCTCGAGACGGAGGAAGGGCACCGCCGCGACCTGGTCGTCGGGGATGCTCAGGCCGAACCGGTCGCGGAACGCCCGCAGGACGTCCTCGCCCATCTTCTTCTGCTGGTGGGTGATGTTCTGGCCCTCGCCGGCCTCGCCCATCCCGTAGCCCTTGACCGTCTTGGCCAGGATCACGGTCGGCGACCCGACGTTCTTCACCGCGGCCTCGTAGGCCGCGTACACCTTGTTCGGGTCGTGCCCGCCGCGGGAGAGGGCCCAGATCTCGTCGTCGGTCATCCCCGCGACCATGTCCCGGGTCTCGGGGTACCGGCCGAAGAAGTGCTCCCGGACGTAGGCGCCGTCCTTGGACTTGAAGTCCTGGTAGTCGCCGTCGACGCACTCCTCCATCAGCTTGTGGAGCATCCCGGTCTTGTCCGCCGCGAGCAGCGGGTCCCAGCCGCTGCCCCAGATCACCTTGAGGACGTTCCATCCGGCGCCGCGGAACACGCCCTCCAGCTCCTGGATGATCTTCCCGTTGCCACGCACGGGTCCGTCCAGCCTCTGCAGATTGCAGTTGATCACGAAGACGAGGTTGTCGAGCCTCTCCCGCGCCGCCATCGAGATCGCCCCCAACGACTCCGGCTCGTCGGTCTCCCCGTCGCCGAGGAACGCCCAGACGTGCCGGTCCGTCGTGCTGGCCAGGCCGCGGCCCTGCAGATACTTGAGGAACCGTGCTTGGTAGATCGCCATCAGCGGACCGAGCCCCATGGACACGGTGGGGAACTGCCAGAACTCCGGCATCAACCAGGGATGCGGGTAGGAGCTGAGGCCTCCCGGGTGCGCGTTCCCGGTGTCCCCGCCTCCGGCGCCGACCTCCTGCCGGAATCCGAGCAGCTGCTCCTCGCTGAGTCGGCCCTCGAGGAACGCCCGCGCATAGATCCCGGGAGAGGAGTGGCCCTGAACGAAGATCAGGTCGCCGCCGTGGTCGCCGTCCGCGCCGTGCCAGAAGTGGTTGAACCCGACGTCGTACAGGGTGGCCGCGGACTGGAAGCTGGCGATGTGACCGCCCAGCTCGGACGACTCCTTGTTCGCGCGCAACACGATGGCCGCGGCGTTCCACCGGGTCATCGACCGGATGCTGTGCTCGACGGCGTGATCCCCGGGGTAGGGAACCTGCCTCTCGACGGGGATGGTGTTCACGTAGGGCGTCGTTGCGGAGAACGGCACCGGTGAGCCGCGGCGGCGGGCCTCCGCGAACAGCGCGTCGAGCAGGAACGCGGCGCGGTCGGGGCCCTCGAACTCCACCACCGAACCCAGCGCGTCCAGCCACTCCTGCGTTTCAGCCGGATCCACGTCGTCGGGCATCCTGGTGTCCTTTCAAGGTTCGCGATCCTCTGTTGTGGCGGCGGCCGAGGGTCGATGGCCTACCGGGCCCCGGTCGACGGGGGCGCGGTCGATGCCGACTCCTGCACGCTTTCCTGGTGGCTGGCTAGTGCGTGGGCCACCTCGTGGCCGGGTAGTGACCGTTCGGCGAGTTCCGGTGCGTCCTCGTCGTCGATCATGGTGGCTTCGTCGAAGGGGGCGTCGCCGCTCAGGACGCGGGCCGCCTGAGCGCTGTCGAGCTCTTTGACCCAATTTCCGATCAGGACCGTGGCGACGGCATTGCCGGAGAAGTTCGTGACGGCGCGGGCCTCGGACATGAACCGGTCGATGCCGACGATGAGGCCGACGCCGTCGACGAGATCGGGGCGATGCGAACTCAGACCGCCGGCCAGGACGGCCAGTCCCGCTCCGGTCACTCCAGCGGCACCCTTCGACGCGATGATCATGAACAGCAGCAGCGAGATCTGCTCGCTCAGCGACAGCGGGTTGCCCAGCGCCTCGGCGATGAACAGCGACGCCATCGTCAGGTAGATCGCGGT
>JBKPQU010000305.1:0-5365 GCA_046734255.1 Actinomycetota bacterium | reverse complement strand
TCCTTCGACCGGTCCAGCAGGGTGAGGTATCCGTCGGCGTCGAAGCTGCCGACGTCCCCGGTGTGCAGCCGGCCGCCTCGGAGCGCGTCGGCCGTGGCATCGGGCTCGTTCCAGTAGCCGGCCATGACGACGTCACCCCGGACCACCACCTCACCGGCCTCGCCGGCGGGCAGGACGCGGTCCTCGTCGTCGACGACCTGCACCTCCACGTCGGTGCGGGGGACGCCGACGCTCTGCAAGCGGTCCCGCCACCGCGGGTGGTCGCGATCGGCGTGGTCCGCCTTGGACAGCGCGGTGATCGTCATCGGTGTCTCGCCCTGCCCGTAGATCTGGGCCAGGCGTGGGCCGAAGACGGCGAGGGCGTCCTCGAGGTCCGCCAGGTACATCGGTGCGCCACCGTAGATGATCGTCTTCACGTGTGAAGCGGCGGCGGCGACGGCCGGATCCCCGGCCAGCCGCTTCACCATCGTGGGGGCGGCGAAGAACGACGTGCGCGTCCAGCGCCGCAGGAGCGCCGCGATCTCGTCGCCGTCGACGCCGACCGACCGCGGCACGACGCTGACCGCCCCGCGGGCCACGTGGGGCAACCCGTAGAGCCCCGAACCGTGCGACAGAGGCGCGACATGGAGGATGGAGTCCTGCGGCATCACGTGGTCGATGTCAGCGAAGTAGCTGAGCGACGCCATCAGCAGGTTGCGGGTCGTGAGCGTGGCCCCCTTCGGCCGACCGGTGGTGCCGCTCGTGTAGAACAGCCAGGCCGGGTCCTCGGGCCGCAAGGCGACGAGCGGCGTCGCCGGCGCCGACGTGAGCCGGGTCCACCGCTCCCCGGGCGCCACCACCGCCGCCCGCAGCGACGCCACGTCGTCGACCAGCGACTCGACCTCGTCGGCGTGGTCGTCGTCGGACACCACGACGGCCGACGCGCTGTGCTCGAGGATGAAGGCGAGTTCCTCGCGGTGGAGGCGGGCGTTGATCGGTACCGCGACGAGACCGGCGTGCCAGATGGCGAACAGCGCCTCGAGGTACTCCGGGCGGTTGCGCATCACGATGGCGACCCGGTCCCCGGGGGTGAGGCCGAACTCGTCGCGCAGGCCGGCGGCCGCGCCGGCCGTCCTGGCGGCCCAGGCGCCCCAGGTGGCGTGGACCCGCTCGCCGTCGGCCAGCGCCGGGTCGTCGGGTCGCCGGCGACCGTGGCGCTGCACCCAGACGGCCGGGTTCATCGCTTCGCCCAAGCCTCGGCGGTGACGCCGTGGCGCGGTTGCCGCAGCACGAGGGGATCGTATGGCGACACCGACCTACGATGGCACGCACCATGACCACTGCCGCGCCACACCCCGAGGCACCATGACACCGACACCCCGGTCCACATCCGCCGCGCGACCGCGATGAGGCTCGCCCCGGAACAGGCGAGGGCCCGGCTGGTGGCGCACGACCACGGGATCCTCTGCACCGTGCACGCCGCGCGAGGTGTCGACGCCGTGCCCGTCGTCTTCGCGGTGGACGAGAACGACTTCGTCGGCGTGCCCGTCGACCGGGTGAAGCCCAAGTCGTCCTCGCGGCTGCAACGGGAGCGAAACCTGGACGCCGACCCGCGGGCGACCCTGCTGGTCGAGCACTGGGACCGAGACGACTGGTCCCGGCTGTGGTGGGTGCGGGCCGAGCTCCACCTCGTCGCCGACGCACCACCCGACCTGGTGGCCGCCCTGGCCGCCCGCCTGGCGGCCCGCTATCCCCAGTACGAGGATCAGCCCTTCACCCGTCTGCTGGTACTTCGCATCGTCGGCCTGACCGGGTGGGCCGCTGCCGCCGAGCCCGGCAGGCCGTGACTAGGTGCGCAGGCCCCACGCCCGGTGCCGTCTGGCGGATGACTCTGGAATTGGGCAAGCCGCTTCCGATCAAGCGGCGCGCATGGTGATCGCTACGAGCTGGTCGCGGGAGGGGCCCTCGGGCAGCGGCGGGCGCCAGCCGGTTTCGTAGACGGCTCGCGCGAGGGGTTCGGCCGCGGCGAGGCAGGCCGGCAGCGCGGTCATCGCGTAGAACGGCCTGGCGATGTCGTCGATGCGCGGGTCGACCTGCGCGGCCAGGCCGATGGCGTGGGAGGTGAGCGGACGGTCGAGGTCGATGTCCGCGCCTTGCCAGCGAGCCACGGCTTCAGTGTCGATGGCGATGTGGTCCTCGACCCAGGGCCGGATGTGTGTCTCGCACCAGTCGTCGAACGGTTCGGCCAGGCATCGTGGGTCGCCGCCCTCATCGAGGAGTTCGAGCAGGGCGTCCACCTGCAGGTAGGCCATCGCGATGCCCCGACCGCGGGTCGGGGTGGTCGTGGCGGTGGCGTCCCCGACCGTGACCACCCCCGGCAGGCGCCGCTGCGGGACGTACGTGTTGCGCAGCGCGCCTCCCACCATCACCGGGCTGGTCGGGAGGCTCATCGCCGGATCCGTCCATTCGGCCAGAAGCGGGATCGCCCGGCAGGCCGCCTCGTACGCCGCCACCTGGTGAAGGATCTTGAGGTCGTGGTCGGCGGTCGGGCGGACGATGAGGGTCGAGAAGTGCCCGGCCTCGTGACGGAAGATCAGGACCTCGTATCCGTCGTACTCGCGCACCCCTGCCAGCGGGTTGTCCAGCGGAGGCGGTTCGGCTCCGGCACGGAGCTGGTAGGTCCGGTCGACGTAGGCCATGCCGCACAGGCCCTCGATCTCCGCCGTGGCGCTGCGGTCGATCCGGCTCGAGCGCCCCGAGGCGTCGATCACGAGGTCGGCGCGCACGGGCGAGCCGTCGACGACCGCGCCGGTCACCACCCCGTGCTCGGTGAGCAGGCCGTCGATGTGGCCGCGTCGCAGGGTCAGGCCGGGCGTGCGGGCCGCTGCGGCCCGGAGGGCGCGTTCGAAGGTGGACCGGCGGGAACGGTACCCGAAGGTCACCTCACCTCCGTCCGGTGTGGGCATCGTCAGCGGTTCTGCGCCGGCGGTGCGCCACGCGTCGAGGCCCCCCGGCCATCTCCGCGCCAGGACGTGGGCCACCTGCGGGCGGAAGCCGTGCGCGTGCGCGAACTGCATCACTCCGCGCCGGGGCCACGATCCGTCCGGGGCCGGTCCCGGGTCGCGGTCCACCGACGTGACGCGATGGCCGCGTTCAGCGAGTGCCGCGCCGGCGAGCAACCCGGTCGGGCCGGAACCGAGCACGAGGACGTCCATGTGCCTGCTCCTCAACGTTCGCTATACTGGAAGTGATTTCGTTACTCTATTAGTAACTTGAATTGAGGAGGTGTGTCAATGCCCCCACCCCGGCGCCCCTACCGGTCGAGCCTGCGCGCCGAGCAGGCGCGAGCCACCCGGCGGGCCGTGGTGGAGGCGGCCAGAGACCTCTACATCGAGCGCGGTTACGCCGGGACGACGATCGACGCCGTCGCCGAACAGGCCGGCGTGAGCCGGAAGACCGTGTTCACCGCCGCGGGCGGCAAGGCCGAGCTGCTCAAGCTGGCCTGGGACTGGTCCTTGGTCGGGGACGACGAACCGGTCGCCATGATCGATCGACCTGCGGTCCAGGAGATGATCGCCGAGCGGGACCCGGCCCGGCTGGTGGCCGCTTGGGCGCGCCACGTGACCGGGGTGGCGGCCCGGGTCGCCGACCTGCACCCGGTCCTGACGACCGCCGCCACGTCGGATCCCGACATCGGAGCCCTGAACGAAGCCTCCGAGCGCAACCTGCTGGTCGGCGCGACCGGGTTCGTCACCGGACTCGCCGAACTCGGCGGTCTCCGCGAAGGGTGGACGGTCCAGCGAGCCGCGCAGGCCGCAACCGTGCTGATCGACCCGTCGCCCTACCGACGGCTCGTCCTGCACAGCGGCTGGACGACCGACGAGTACGTCGACTGGGTGATCGCGGTCGCGAAGGGCACGTTCGCCGACGTCAGCTGACCGACAGCAGCTCCACGTCCGAAGCTGCGACTCAGATCAGACGCCGAGCAGCCTCTTCCACTGCGCGCCGTCCACGACCTTCGATCCGGTCAGCTTCTGGACCGCGCGCTCGGTCTCCTCGCCGAACCCGCCGTCGAACGTCCCATCGGACTTGGTCGAGTCGGGCAGCTTGAAGCCGTTCGCCACGAGCAGCCCCTGCAGCCGCTTCACGTCGCCACCCTTGTCGTTGCGCTTCAGTCTCGGCAGTTCTCTCACGATCGCCTCCGTCCGGCCGCCTGACGCCGATGGCTGGACCGGCGCGACCTTGTGGTACTCGGGCCGACAGTAGCCCGCGATGTCGGATGCGTCGGCGCGGTGGACGCGCCGTACGACTCTGTCGTTCCAGTTCCCCTCGATGGTCTGGATCCGGTTGCCGCTCAGCAGCTTCTCGACGAAGCCGATATGGCTGAAGGAGTAGATGACAAGATCCCCGACCATCGGCTTGCGATAGAAGCGGCCACGCTTCTTGTACCAGTCCCGTACCGCGAAGACACCGGCGGACTTGGGGAAGACCGCCGTGGAGATGCCTGCCTTCTGGAAGCACCACCACTGGAAGACCACGCACCACTTGAATTCCTTGCCGCGCACCACCTTGCCGTAGTACGAGGTGTTGTACTTGACCTTGTTGCTGCCCAACGGCGATCTGGCCGTTCCGATCTGGTCGGCCTCGATCGTCCGCAGGTGCCCGATGACCTCTGCCCTGCTCATGCGACGCTCCCCGCTCCCACCCGGGTGCCATCGGCCATCTCGAGGACGGGGTCGTCGTCGTCGACCATCTCTTCGAGGAAGCCGCTGTCGTCCTCGACGCTGTCGTCGGGCAGATCCGAGGGCGTGTCCAGGTCTTCGTCAGGGTTGGGCACAACGTCGAAATCTTCGTCCTCGATCACCGGGTGTTCCAGCTCGGCGCGTTCCTCGTCGGTCAGATTGGCTTCTTCTTCGTCGGCCATCGACGCCCCTCCCCACGGAATCGACCCCCAAAACCGATCGGTCACGGGCAGTGGGCCGTAACCGATGCGGAACTCAGTGCGATCATCGTTCCATTCCCACCCCCGGGCAGACAAGCCGTTGAAGCGGCAGATGACGGGGGAATCTCAGGTCCCCGTGACAGCCTTGTGCGGTGAGGTCTGGGGTTCGGTACTGCGAGTGTGAGGCCGGTCGGGTGGCCTACTCGACGATGGGGTCCGGGCCGGTCCTGCTGATGGACCCGGGTTGGGTGACCCATCTACGAGCGCAGGTGCAGGTGGGGGCCTTCGGGGCGTTCCTCGACGGTCTGACCCAGCGGTTCACGGTGGTGCGGTTCGACAAACCCGGCTGCGGTCTGTCGGATCACGACGGGCTGGGGAGTGGCTTCGGCGGGCAGGTGTCTGCCGTCATGGCCGTGGCGGATGCGGTTCGGGCGCGCAGGTTCA
>JBKPQU010000304.1:0-2159 GCA_046734255.1 Actinomycetota bacterium | reverse complement strand
GTGCTCCAGGGCCTGCCGGGCGGTGTCCGCGACCAGGTCCATGCCCTGCCACCCCAGCCGGACCAGCAGCTCGGTCAGGCGCTGCAGGATCGGGACGACGTCGCCGCCCGCGTAGGTCTCCAGCCAGATCCGCTCCCGGGTGCGGCTGACCTCCAGGATCAGGTCGGTCTCCCCGGACGGCGTGCCCGCGGCGCCCTCGTCGATGCTGCGCGCGGTCGCCAGCGACCCGACCAGCGCGTGCGAGCGCATCGCGGCCAGCGCGAGGATCCTGCTGGACAGCGGCGGAAGGTCGGTGGCGTTGCCGAAGGCGTCCTGGCCGAGCAGGCGGAGCGCCTCCGCAGGGCGCCCGCGGAAGGCTGCGGCCAGCGCCCGCACGCCTGCGGCCCCGCGCTGCAGCTCGCTCGGGACGGACTCCTCGGGCAGCTCGGCCACCCGAAGCGCCACCTCGACCGCGCGCTCCAGGAGGTCGGCATCCGGATCGATGGCGCCACCGGCCAGCGGTTCCAGCGCGCGGACGCACAGCCCGAACGCCCAGCCGGACCAGTGGATCGCCTGCTGCAGCTCGGTGCGCTCGCCGATCGAGATGTCGAGCCGCTCGCGCACCTCCTCGGACCGGTCGTGCAGGCGCAGCCGGTCGTACATCACCGCCAGGGTGTCCATGAGCACGAAGCCCGCGTTGCCGTCCAGGTCGATCCCGGCCAGCTCGGCGTGCGCCCGGGCCAGATCACCCGTCGCGTCGCCGACCGCGCCGGCGTCCAGCCGCGTCCTGGCCCGCAGCGCGCAGGCGATCGCGGCCCAGATGCTGCTGCGGCGCTGCTGCGCTGCCTGCTCGAGGATGTTGCAGGCCTCGAGCGTGTCCCCGAGGGGGGCAGCGACGATGCGGAGAGTGAGCGCCTTGGCGTAGAGGCCGAGCAGGAGCAGCTCGACGTCACCGGCATGCTCCAGGGCGGGCAGCAACTCCTCGATCCGGCGTAGTGCCAGGTCGGAGCGGCCGAACCGACTTTCAGTGATCAGTGACTCGACGTAGTCGACCGAGAGCGCGCCCGGCTGCCCCGCATCCTCAGGCAGCCCACGCACCCTGGAACTGTAGCCGGGGAGGCCGCTGCGACAACCCTTCCGACGCCGTCCAGCTTGATCGGATGCAATCGTTCGGTGGGTCAACTGGAGGGTCCGGGCCGGCACGTCCTAGCGTCTTGCCGTGACGCAGGCGACAGGGGACCCGACAGGCCGACGCCCGGCCCAGCCGTATACCGGCGAGTACCAGAAGGGGCCGGTCGTGCTGCGGCGTTCCATGGTGCCGCGGTCCACCACCGATCAGCGGCTGCTGGACAGCCGGGGACCGACCGACTGGGTGCACACCGACCCGTGGCGGGTGCTGCGGATCCAGGCGGAGTTCATCGAGGGATTCGGGGCGCTGGCCGAGCTCGGGCCCGCGATCAGCGTGTTCGGCTCGGCCCGCACTCCCCGCAATACGCCGGAATACGCGCTCGCCGAGCGGCTGGGCCGGGCGCTGGCCGAGGCCGACTACGCCGTGATCACCGGCGGCGGCCCGGGGTCGATGGAGGCGGTGAACAAGGGGGCCCTGGAAGGCGGCGGGCTGTCGGTCGGCCTGGGGATCGAGCTGCCGTTCGAGCAGGGGATCAACGCGTGGGTCGACCTCGCGGTGAACTTCCGCTACTTCTTCGCCCGCAAGACCATGTTCGTCAAGTACGCCCAGGGGTTCGTCGTCCTGCCCGGCGGGTTCGGCACCTTCGACGAGCTGTTCGAGGCGCTCGTGCTGGTGCAGACGCACAAGGTCACCTCTTTCCCCCTTGTGCTGGTGGGGTCGCGGTACTGGCGCGGGCTGCTGGACTGGATCGCCGGGCCGGTGCTCGAGGGTCGCATGATCAACCCCGAGGACCTCGCGCTCCTGCAGCTGACCGACGACGTGGACGAGGTGGTCCAGATCCTCGACCGTGCCCGCTATCAGCGCGCGCACGAGACGGCGCCGAACGGGGGGGCGGCGGAGTGGGCCGCGGCGCACGCCCCCCGCTCGCCCGACGGGGGCGCCGCCGACCGCGAGCCGAGCCAGCCCCCTCCGCCCGAGATGTGACGCTGCGCCCGCGATCAGGCACTCGGGCGTTATGGGTCTGGACGGGGTGCCGTGGGTGGTCGACACT
>JBKPQU010000303.1:0-7122 GCA_046734255.1 Actinomycetota bacterium | reverse complement strand
TGGCCGGGTTCGCTCCGACGATCGCCGGTGCCCTCATCGGAGGGGAGGCGAGCAACTGGGTGCGGCCTGCCCTCTTCACGGCAGGCGCCTGCGTGATCTCGGCGATCGCCGTCGCCACCGGACCGCGGGCCACCCACCGCCTTCCGACGAGCCAGGTCGGCCGCCGCAGCGGCGGTCGTCTCCAGGACGGCGTCTCGCCACCGCCCCAGGACCACGAACAGCGGACTCGCGGTGGTGTAAGCCGGTAGGTCGAGGGGGCCCCCGGCGGCACCGTGTCAGCGGGTCGCCGTGGCCTGCCTGATCGCGGCTGCGAGCACCGATGCGCCCAGCGCGGTCGGGTGGCGCCCGTCGTAGAGGAGCGGGGCGCCCAGGGCTTTCTGTGCTGCCGTCAGCCCCGTCGCGCGTGCCTGGTAGGCCTTCACGAGCGAGTCCCAGTCGATGACGGCGTGGCAGGGGAACGTCGCGAGCTGGCTCCTGATGAGCGCGCCGGTCTCGGCATTCCATGTCTGCATCGCCGCCGTCTGCACGCCGTAGTACCCGTGCGGGACCACCCATGCCAGGCAAGCGCCCCGGGGCAGCGTCTCCTTCACCCGCTCGATGCACGTGCGGTTCACGGCCACGGGGATGTCGCCGCGCGTTGTCTCCATGACCAGCCAGTCACCCGCGCGCATCGAGGCCCGGCGCGCGAGGTAGGCCTGCCAAAGCGTGGGTCCGTCACCGGTCGAACGGATCGCCCAGGACCGCCCGCCACGGGCGTCGATGACGACTCCAGGGATCTGGCGGCGTAGTTCCCGGCTGATCAGTTGGGTCACCGACGCGCCGATCACCACCCGCTCGGTCGAGGTGCCGGCGGGGCGGGGCAAGGCGTCGACCGTCGAGGACCCGCAGACGGGCGGGGCCGTCGACGCCGGGCGCAGCCGGGCCTCGACCGCGCCTGCCGACCACCCCCGCCCCGCGGCCGTCCTCCAGGCGGCGCCGAGGCACACGGCGAGGAGGGGAACGGCGACCACGACCATCCGGTCCAGCCCGCGTCGCCCCAACATGACCGTCAATCTAGCCAGCTGTCCCGTGAACCGCCGCGTGAGCGGCGCCGTGGGATGTTCTGCGCGAACTCCACGACGAACCCGTCCGGGTCGCCGACGTGCATGGTGCGGTGGCCCCACGGCCGGTCGGCCGGGCCGCTGAGCACCGGCACGCCGAGCCCGGCCATCCTCCGAGCCTCGGCATCGACGTCGCCAACCATGAACACCACCTCGGCGGCCGGCCCCGGCCGCACCTCCCGCCCGATCAGCCATCCCGCGCGCCGCGCCTCGTACAACGCGAAACGCGTTCCGCTCGTGCCGAACTCCGCGTAGCCGGCATCCTCGAACCGGAACGGCAGTCCGACGACGTCCCGGTAGAAGGTGATCGACGCCGGGAGGTCGGAGACGTAGAGGATGACGTATCCGACCTGCTCCATCGGAGCAGACTATGGCGCGGTCATGGCGGGACTGCGTCGCGATCCGGCCGCACCGGACATGGGGTCGTTGCGGGCATGATGGCGCGGTGGATGAGATCGCTCGCCGGGCTCACGCGGCCATGCTGGACGGTGACTGGGCCGGGCTGCGGCTGCTGCTTCATCCCTACGTGCACTGGACCGACGGCCACGGCAACACCGTGCGCGGCAGGAACACGGTGATGGCGCTGCTCGAGCGTGCCGGCGCACCCCCGGCGCCGTCGTCCGTCGAGCTGCGGGACGGGCAGATCTACCGATGGCGGGCCTGATCGTCCTGGTGGGGCTGCTCAGGCCGCCGGCCGGGACTCCGCGGGACGCTCGCCGGCGCCGGCCGGCTCGAGTGCGAGGGAGATCACCTCGGCCACGTCGCTGACCAGGTGCACGGTCAGCTGCTCGAGGACCTGCTGGGGCACGTCCTCCAGGTCGGGCGCGTTGCGCTCGGGCAGGACGACGTGCGTCAGGCCCGCGCGGTGTGCCGCGAGCAGCTTCTGCTTGACCCCGCCGATCGGCAGCACCCGGCCCGTTAGCGAGACCTCCCCGGTCATCCCCAGATCGGCCCGGACCAGCCGCCCGGTGAGCAGTGAGGCGAGCGCCGTCGTCATCGTCACGCCGGCCGAGGGCCCGTCCTTCGGAATGGCGCCCGCCGGGAAGTGCACGTGAACCCGGTGATCGGCCAGTGGCTTCGTCGGGATGCCGAGACGCTCCCCGTTGGCCCGCAGGTAGCTGACCGCGATCTGCGCCGACTCCTTCATCACCTCACCGAGCTGACCGGTCAGGGTCAGGCCCGGCTCGCCGTCCATCGTGGCGGCCTCGACGAAGAGCACGTCGCCACCGGTACCGGTCACGGCCAGCCCGGTCGCCACACCGGGGACCGCGGTGCGCTCCCCGGACTCCGGCGTGAAGCGGGGCCGGCCCAGGTAGGTCGCGACGTCGGTGGCCGAGATCGTGACCGGCCCGTCCCCGTCACCGGTCGATCCCGTGCCCGATGCCGCGGCGAAGGTGGTGGCGACCTTCCGCAGGATCCTGGCGATCGCGCGCTCGAGCTGCCGGACCCCCGCCTCGCGGGTGTACAGGGTCGCGACCAGGCGCAGGGCGTCCTCGGTGAGGGTCACCTCGGCGGCGGTCAGGCCGGCGAGGTCCAGCTGGCGCGGCAGCAGGTGTTCGGACGCGATCGCCACCTTCTCGTCGTCGGTGTAGCCGTCGAGGCGGACGACGTCCATCCGGTCCAGCAGCGCGTCCGGGATGGTCTCCATCACGTTGGCCGTGGCCAGGAAGACCACGTCCGACAGGTCGAGCTCCAGCTCGAGGTAGTGGTCCCGGAAGGTGTGGTTCTGCGCAGGGTCCAGCACCTCCAGCAGGGCGGCTGCCGGGTCGCCGCGGTAGTCCGAGCCGACCTTGTCCACCTCGTCGAGCAGGATCACGGGGTTCATCGAGCCCGCTTCCTTGATGGCGCGCACGATCCTTCCGGGCAGCGCGCCGACGTACGTGCGCCGGTGACCGCGGATCTCCGCCTCGTCCCGCACGCCACCGAGCGCGACCCGGGCGAACCGGCGGCCGAGTCCTCGCGCCACCGACTCCCCGAGCGAGGTCTTGCCGACGCCGGGGGGCCCGACCAGTGCCAGGACGGCTCCGGAACCGCGCCCGCCGACCACCTGCAGACCGCGGGCTGACCTGCGCGCGCGCACCGCCAGGTACTCCACGATCCGGTCCTTGACGTCGTCCAGGCCGGTGTGGTCGGCGTCGAGCACTGCACGTGCGGCCGCGACGTCGCTGGTGTCGGTGGTGCGCAGGTTCCAGGGCAGCTCGAGGACCGTGTCCAGCCAGGTGCGGATCCACCCGGTCTCCGGGGAAGCGTCAGGAGTTCGCTCCAGCCGGCCGACCTCCCGCAGCGCGGCCTCGCGGACCGCATCCGGCAGGTCGGCCGCCTCCACCCGGGCCCGGTAGTCCAGGCCGTCGCCCTCCTGGCCCTCACCCAGCTCCTTGCGGATGGCGGCGAGCTGCTGGCGCAGGATGTACTCGCGCTGGGTCCGGTCCATGCCCTCGCGCACGTCCTCCTGGATCCGCTCGGCCACCTCCAGCTCGCTCAGGTGGGTGCGGGCTCGCTCCACCAGGAACTCCAGGCGCTGCGCGGGGTCCGGCGTCTCCAGCAGCCGCAGCTTGTCCTTGAGGTCGATCCATGTGGCGTACCCGGCGGTGTCGGACAGCTCCCCGGGCTCGGTCAGACGCTGCACGGCGTCGAGCACCTGCCAGGCCGATCGCCGCTGCAGGATCGACGTGAGCACCGCCTTGAACTCGCCGGCCAGCTGCCGTGCCTGAGGGGTCGGCGTCGGCTCCTCCAGCGGTTCCGCCTCGACCCACAGCGCGGCACCCGGACCCATGACGCCGGTGCCGATCCGGGCCCGGCTGGTGGCGCGCACGAGGGCGACCGGCTCGCCACCCGGCAGCCGGCCCACCTGGTTAACCTCGGCGACCGTCCCCATCACCCCGGAGCGACCCTCGATCCGCGGGACCAGGAGGAGTCGCAGCCGGTCACCGGACTCCTCACGCCCGGCGCGCGCGGCGTCCAGCCCCGCCTGCGCCTGGGACGTGAGCTCCAACGGTACGACCATGCCCGGCAGGACGACGACGTCGTCGAGGAAGAGGACGGGAAACTTCTCTGATGCCATGCACCTGTAAACGTGATTACCCGCTTACATATGCCGCGCGTCCGGCCCGGCGGTGAGGCGGCCAGTTGCGTGCGCGCAAGCTCGGCCTCTGGGACGGCCAGGGTCTCGTAGAGGTGGAGCGCGCTGTGCCAGTACGTGCGGGCGGTCTGGGTGTCGCCCTGGGCCTCCCGACACTCCGGCCGGGCCTGCCTGTGCCCTTGCCTGCTCATAGCGATGGCCCAGGGTGGTCGCGAGCCGGAGGGCGCGATGGTGCTGCGCGTGCCGTGGGGGGGGTCGCCGGCTGCCAGGAGGGCCTCCCCGAGGCCCTTCCGCGAGGTAGCCTCGTCGGCTTTCTCGCCGGTGTGGCGGCAGATCGCGAGGGCCTGGCGGTGGTGGGCGACCCCCGATTGCCGGTCACGGAGCCGGGCTACTGCTTCCTCCTGCCGTAGGACGGGCTCCGGGGGAGCACCTGCGGGGGCATGTTCCGCGCGACTTCGCGTCGAGCGTGGAACGCAGGACTTTGGGCCCTGGCCGGCCCGCCCGTGTAGGGATCACGGTGTTTTGCGGCATCTCGGCACGCCCATATCTGGCGCCGTCAGAGGAGGAATGACGATGAGCACATTCGAGGTACGCGCCCGGCTGAAGGTCCGCGACGGGCAGCTCGAGGGGTTCAAGCGGCAAGCGGCCGAGATGATGCGGCAGACCAGGGAGAAGGACACCGGAACGCTCGCCTATGACTGGTTCCTCAGCAGCGACGGAACCGAGTGCGAGGTCCGCGAGGCCTACGTCGATGCGGATGCGCTGGTGGATCACGCGTTCCATGTCCGCGAGGCTCGGGACGCCATGTTCGAGGGGTTCGCCTACGACCACAAGATGGCCTTCTACGGAGAGCCGTCGCCTCGGCTCGTCGAGCTGGTGGACAGGATCGGGGTGAACGTCACCCACTACACCCTCTTCCAGGCGCTCGAGCCCGCAGCCTCCCACTGAGGGGAAGGAGTGGATCGGAGCCTCAGCACGCATCGGGGTCGATAGGAGGAGGCCGATGATGGGATCGGTGACGTCGCACAGATGCGATCTTTATCGCGAGGAGGCGGGCGAGGGCGTACCGATCCTGCTGATCCACCCTTCCGGAGCGACGGCCTCAACGTGGGGTGCCGCTGTCGGGGAACTCGCCCGGATCGGACGAGTGATCACCTACGACCGCCGGGGCTACGCGCGGTCCGGTGGCAAACCGGTGCGCTCGGTCGCCACACATACGGCAGACGCCGCCGCGATTCTGGAGTACCTGCGGACCCCGCCCGCAGTCGTCGTCGGTACGAGCGCCGGGGCGACGATCGCCCTAGATCTCGCGGTTCGCCGTCCGAACCTGGTCCGGGCAGTGATCGAACATGAGGCGCCATGGCGGTTGACCCGTCACCTTCCTGACGCTCCGCAGATCGCGGCGCTGGCCACGATCGGATCGCTCGTTCTCCGCGGCCGCCAGAGCGACGCCGCCGAGGCGTTGTTGCGTTTCGCCTACAGCTACCGCGACGGTGGAACCGCGTGGGACGCCTTTCCCGAGGAGTGGCGGCAGGCCGCCAGGGAGAACGCGAGGGCGACCCTGTGGGACTTCCTCATCACGATCGGCAACCATCCGTCCGCGACGGATCTGGCGACCGTCGGGGTCCCCGTCATCTGCAGCTACGGCGCGCGCAGCCGCGACTTCATCGTCCGCTGCACGCGCTCGCTCGCCGCTGCCATCCCCGGGGCGAGGACGTATCGAATCGAAGGGGCCGGTCACGCAGCCCCGTTCGACGCAACCGACAACTTTGCGCAGCTGATCGCCGACACCATCACGTTTTCGGGACAGACAGCGTGAGGAGTGCAGGGGCGAGGAGGAGCCATGCAGAACGTCAAGGAAGCCGCATCCGCGTTCCTGGCCAACAAGCGGGTGGCTGTCACGGGGGTGTCCCGAACGCCCAAGACGCACGGCAGCAACAACGTGTACCGACGACTGCGCGATCGTGGCTACGAGGTCTTCGCGGTCAACCCGAACACCGAGGAGGTCGAGGGGGATCGGTGCTATCCGGATCTGAAGTCGGTCCCGGGCGGGGTCCAGGCGGTAGTGATCGGAACACGGCCCGAGATCGCCGAGGGGGCCATGCGCGAGTGCGCGGAGCTGGGCATCACCCAGGTATGGATGCATCGGGGTCCCGGCGCAGGCAGCGTCTCCGACGCCGCCACCGCGTTCGGCCGGCAGCACGGCATCACCGTGATCGATGGAGGGTGCCCCCTGATGTTCGGGCCTACCGCCGACATCGGGCACAAGATCATGCGATTCGTCTACGCCGGGCATGTGCCGAAGCAGGTGTGATGGTGATCGCCGTACCTGCGATGTCGGCCTGCCAGCGGCGCGCGAGCGGGCTCGGCTGGCGCACGCCGTTCCGATCCTTGACCGCGCAGCGTCGCTACGAGACGCTCGGGCACCCCAGACCTCGCAGAACCAAGGAGGTCGGTGACCATGATCGACGCCGATGCGTTCAACGCCTTCGAGGCCGCCGGCTGGGAGAACAGGGCCGAGACGTATGACCACTACTGGCCCGCGTTGACCAGCCGGCTCAGCGACCCCCTGCTGGACGCGGTCGGGGCCGGACCGACATGCGGGTACTCGACGTCGCCTGTGGTCCGGGGTACCTGGCAGCGCGCGCGGCGGACCGCGGCGCGACGTCCATGGGAGTCGACATCGCCGAGCCAATGATCAAGCTCGCCAGCGCGCGCTTCCCACATGCGGCGTTCCGGCGGGCCGATGCACACTCGCTCCCGTTCCCGGACGACTCCTTCGACGCAGTCGTCGTCAACCTGGGCGTTCCACACTTCGGCCGGCCCGAGCAGGCGGTATCGGAGTTCGTGCGGTCCTGACACCCGAGGGGCGGCTGGCGATGACGGCGTGGGACCTGCCCACCCGCGCTCGACTCGTGGGCGTTCTCCTCGACGCCGTACGGG
>JBKPQU010000302.1:0-2885 GCA_046734255.1 Actinomycetota bacterium | reverse complement strand
GTCCTCAGCGAGGAGGGCGCGGACCCGGCCCGGCGCCGCGAGGCGGAGCGGGTGTGGATCGTCGACCCGCTGGACGGCACCCGCGAGTTCTCGGAACCGGGGCGCCAGGACTGGGCGGTGCATGTCGCGCTGTGGGCGGCGGGCGACCTGGCCGCCGGCGCGGTCGCGCTGCCGGCCGCGGGAGTCACGTACGGCACCGGTGAGCCGGTCCGGCTCCCACCGCGACACCCCGGACAGCTCCGGCTCGCGGTCAGCCGCACCCGCCCGCCGTCCTTCGTCGAAGCGCTGGCCGCCGACCTGGACGCCGAGCTGGTGCCGATGGGGTCCGCCGGGGCCAAGTGCGCGAGCGTCTGGCGCGGGGAGACCGACGCCTACGTGCACGCCGGCGGCCAGTACGAGTGGGACTCAGCGGCGCCGGTGGCGGTCGCCCGCGCGGCCGGCCTGCACACCAGCCGGATCGACGGCGGCATGCTGGACTACAACCGGCCGGACCCGCTGTTACCTGATCTGCTGGTCTGCCGGCCCGAGCTGGCCGAGGCCATCCTGTCCTGGACCGCGCGCCACGCCCGTGAGGTGAACACCTGATGACCAGTCCGCGGATTCCCGCGACGTCGAGCACGGCGGGGGAGTACCGGCTGTCCCAACTGGACTGGCTGGAGGCGGAGTCGATCCACGTCATCCGCGAGGTGGTCGCAGAGCTGGAGCGTCCGGTGCTGCTGTTCTCCGGCGGCAAGGACTCCGTGTGCGTGCTGCGGATCGCCGAGAAGGCGTTCAGGCCGGCCCGGATCCCGTTCCCGGTGATGCACGTGGACACGGGCCACAACTTCGACGAGGTGCTGGAGTTCCGCGACCGGCGGGTGGCGGAACTGGGCGTCCAACTGATCGTGGCCAGCGTTCCCGAGGCGATCGAGCGCGGGCTGGTCGCCGAGCCGCCGGACGGCACCCGCAACCGGATCCAGACCCCCGTGCTGCTGGATGCGCTGGAGAAGTACCGGTTCAACGCCGCGTTCGGCGGTGCCCGCCGGGACGAGGACAAGGCCCGGGCGAAGGAGCGCGTGTTCTCCTTCCGGGACGAGTTCGGCCAGTGGGACCCGAAGAACCAGCGCCCCGAACTGTGGGGCCTCTACAACGGGCGGATCCACCCGGGGGAGAGCATCCGGGTCTTCCCGCTGTCCAACTGGACCGAGCTCGACGTGTGGCTGTACATCGCCCGGGAGGGGATCCGGCTGCCGGCGATCTACTACGCGCACGAGCGCGAGGTGTTCGAACGCGACGGCATGCTCTACGCCGTCCACGAGCACTGCCGGCCCCGTGCGGGGGAGGCGACGTTCACGGCTCGGGTGCGCTACCGGACGGTGGGCGACGCCAGCCTGACCGCCGCCGTCCGCAGCGACGCGGACACCGTGGAGAAGATCATCGAGGAGGTCGCCGCCACCCGCCTGACCGAGCGCGGCGCCACGCGTGGCGACGACCGCTTCAGCGAGGCGGCGATGGAGGACCGGAAGCGGGAAGGGTACTTCTGAGGTGGATCTGCTGCGCCTGGCCACCGCCGGTTCGGTGGACGACGGTAAGAGCACGCTGATCGGCCGGCTGCTGTACGACTCCAAGGCGATCTTCTCCGATCAGCTCGAAGCGGTGGAGCGCGCGAGCGCGGCCAAGGGAGACGACTACGTCAACCTCGCGCTGCTCACCGACGGGCTGCGGGCCGAGCGCGAGCAGGGCATCACGATCGACGTCGCCTACCGGTACTTCGCCACCCCCCGGCGGAAGTTCATCATCGCCGACACCCCCGGGCACATCCAGTACACGCGCAACATGGTCACCGGCGCCTCCACCGCGAACCTGGCGATCGTCCTGGTCGACGCGCGCAAGGGCATGCTGGAGCAGAGCCGCCGGCACGCGTTCGTCGTCACGCTGCTGCGCGTGCCGCACCTGGTCCTGGCGGTGAACAAGATGGACCTGGTCGGCTACTCGGCCGAGGTCTTCGAGGCGCTGCAGGACGACTTCGTCCGGTTCGCGGCGAAGCTCGAGGTGCCGGACCTGACCGTGATTCCGATCTCCGCGCTGCACGGGGACAACGTCGTGACCCGGTCGGCGAACATGCCGTGGTACGACGGTCCCTCGTTGCTGCACCACCTCGAGCACCTGCACGTCTCCAGCGACCGCAACCTGATCGACGTCCGGCTGCCGGTGCAGTACGTGATCCGGCCGCAGTCGCGGGAGCACCCGGACTACCGCGGCTACGCCGGCACCGTGGCGAGCGGGGTGCTCAAGCCGGGCGACGAAGTCATGGTGCTGCCGTCGGGGTTCACGAGCCGGATCGCGGCGATCGACGGCCCCGACGGGCCCGTGGAGGAGGCCTTCCCGCCGATGTCGGTGACCGTGCGGCTCACCGACGATCTGGACATCTCCCGCGGCGACATGATCTGCCGCCCGCACAACATGCCGATGGTCACCCAGGACCTGGAGGCCATGGTCTGCTGGATGACCGAGCGGCCCCTGCAGCCCGGCCAGAAGCTCACGATCAAGCACACGACCCGCCAGGCCCGGGCGCTGATCAAGGGCCTGCGCTACCGGCTCGACGTGAACACCCTGCACCGGGACGAGGCGGCGCCGTCCCTCGGGCTGAACGACGTCGGCCGCATCGTGCTGCGGACCACCGCACCGCTGTTCGCCGACGAGTACCGGCGCAACCGGACCACCGGCGGCTTCATCCTGCTCGACGAGGCCACCAACGCCACCGTCGGCGCCGGCATGATCCTCGGCCGGGACTGACGCCATGAACCTGATCGGACTCCTGGACGCCGCGCTCGCCGATCCGGGGCTCGCCGCGGTGCTGCAGGCCGCCGGCAGCCCCGAGCTCGACGTCATCGCCGCCCCCGGCG
>JBKPQU010000301.1:0-3407 GCA_046734255.1 Actinomycetota bacterium | reverse complement strand
ACGTCGCGCAGCGCGGTAGGTCAGACCGGTGCGTGCGATCCTGGGACCAGTTTGGGACCACACGGTCCGCGCGGAGGCGAACGTCGAGCAGGGCCAGACGATCGTGCGTGACGTGCGCAAACGCGTAACCCCCCGTCCTGGGGGTCAAGGGGTCGCGAGTTCAAATCTCGCCGTCCCGACCAGAAGCCGCAGGTCAGAGAGGTTCCGGACTCCGGTCCGGGGCCTCTCGTGATCTTCGGGAGCCACAACGGCAGCCACCCCACACGTAGATGTCAACCCTGGCACTTGATGATCATCGCTGCTGGGACTACCTAGGGCACCAGTCGCCCATCCGGTAGTACAAGGCCTGCACCTCGACAGGTCGAGGTGCTCCGTCCTCCTACAGCGGGCCTCCGCACACGAAATCAAGTTTGTGCACAGGATGGCCACGACTCCTGGCAAGAAGGACGTGGCGGATGACTTCAGCGGGCGGGGCCGGCTTCGTAATCCTCCAGCGCGAACGACTCGAACGCTGCGGCGCGCGAGGCCGTCGCCAACCGCTGGACCGGGGCCGGAAGCCTCGGCACCCACCGCATGGCCTCGTGCAGAAGCCGGACGTGCGTCGGCGTCGCCGGGATCAGGCGCCTGACGTTGGTGGTGCCGAGCTTGCGGTTAAGCCGGACGAACTCCCGCATCTTGTCCTCGTAGGCGCGAAGCGCGATGGCCGGCTCGGCGCCGGCCCGATGCAGCTCCCCGGCGAGCACGTACGCGCCGACCACCGCGATCGTCGTGCCGCCGCCGACGGCCGGGCCGGGGGAGTATCCGGCGTCGCCGACCAGGGTCACCCGCCCCCGTGACCAGGTGTCCATGATGATCTGGCTGATCGAGTCGAAGTAGAGGTCCTCGGCGTCGTCGAGCTCGGCGAGTATGCGCGGCGCCTCCCATCCGAAGTCGGCGTACGCCTCGCGGAGCAGCTTCTTCTGCTGGTCGCGGTCCCGGTGGTCGTAGACGAACGGCTCGGCGCGCCGGAACAGGAACACGGCGCGAGCCTCCCCGGACTGGTAGACCGGATACATCGCGGCCACCCTGCCGGGCCGGTTGTAGACGACCATCCGGCCATCGAGGTCCAGGTAGTTGGGCAAGGTGAACACCGCGAAGTAGCCGCCGATGTACTTCATAAACCGGGCCTCGTCGCCGAACACCAGCCGCCGGACGTTCGAGTGCAGCCCGTCGGCCCCGACCACAAGGCCGAACCGGCGCGGGTCGGCGGTCTCGAACGTGACGTCGATCCCGTCGCCGTCGTCGTCCATCGTCCGGATCGAGTCCCCGAAGAGGTATTCGACCCCGTCGCTCGCGGCGGCGGACAAGATCTTCGTCAGCTCGCCGCGCAGGATCTCGACGTGCCGGATCGACATCCCGGCCGCGACCTGGCCCAGGTTGAGCGCGATCGGCGGCTTCCGGTCGCGCTCGAACAGGATCAGCTCCGTGCGCGTGCGCGCCTGCATGACCTCCGGGAGCACACCCATCCTTTCGACGATGTCGACGGAGGGCCCGAACAGGTCGACGGCGTGACCGCCGAGGCCGGTCCGGACGGAGGAGGTGCGCTCGACCACCGTCGGGTTGAAACCGTAACGGCGCAGCCAGTGCGCGAGTACCGGCCCGGCCACGCTCGCGCCCGAGATCAGGACGTCGGGGTCCGCTGGTGGCATCGGAAGCTCCTCGAAGCCGGGCAACCTGAAGAGATTCTCATCATCGGTTGATCCGGCCACGTGCGGAAACGCCTACCCCCACGTCCTGGGGGTCAAGGGGCCGCGAGTTCAAATCTCGCTGTCCCGACGGACAAAACTGCAGTCAGCGGCTTGCCGGAGCTAACGGTTCAGTTCTTCCTTGACTCTGGGACCAGACGTCCGGATGCAGGATCTGCTGGCGCTGTTTCGCGAGCCGCGCTGCCTACATCGACAGCGGGTCGCAAGGTGGTAGTCAGTGGCGAAGATGGTCGTCAGTGGTAGAGGTTCGCGGCGGGAATGACCAGGCCGCGAACGTCGAACTCGACCGGGGGCGGGACCACGGGGGGTGACTGGCCTTGCGCCAGGTCGGTCATGACAGGGCCGACCACCTCCTGGTTGTACCGGTCGCAGTGCTCCCGCGACTCCCAGACCTCGATCACCTGGAAGCCCGAACCTGTGGACCGCCCGATGTGCACGAGAAGACCGTCGATCTTCGCGCCCGAGTGCCGGCCGATCACGGCGTGCGCCGCGTCGTACAGCTCAACCGGAGCCGGCACTTCTGTCACTATTCCGTACATGAAACCCCCCCTGCCGGCCGGCGATGCGACTCTGCCGCTTCGGCCCGGCGGTCGGCGGCACACTCATGATTGCGCCGCCCGGTAACCACGTACAGCCCCCTCAGGTGAGGCGGAGTCGGACACGGACTCCACGAGGTATTCAGCCCGGAGTGCATCGGTCGGTCAGTCAGGGATTTGATCGCCGCCGGGCTTGGGTGAGGCGGTAGCTGGTGGTGTCGGTTTCGATGATGTCTCCGGCGAAGGTCAGTCGGTCGACGATGGCGGCGCAGAGCCGTGGCTCGCCGGAGGTCTAGCGCAGGCGTGTGATCCTCACGATCGGCATTCGGACGGACGCCCCGAACACCCCGGTCTTCCATCCTGGTCATGCGTGCCTGGCGCGGGAGCCAAAGAAGGGAGCCACTCCCTACGGACTCCATCGGACTGCCCGCTGCTCGCATCCCGCATTTGCGGTGGTGAGCGGCTCTTCGCCAGACTCCCCCAGACCTGCCCAGACCCCTTGTCCGTGCCTGGGGGTCAAGGGGTCGCGAGTTCAAATCTCGCCGTCCCGACACCGTGACCACGGCCTCTCACCAGCACATCACAGCAGGTGAGAGGCCATTTCGTGTCCACTCATGATCAAATTCGCGACCTAGATCACTCGTAGCTTGGGACCACTTTGGGACCTGCGAACCGAGAGATGCGAGCTGAGCGCCACACCAGCCAGGTCGATCGAACCCATGTCCGGGTGCAGGTATCGCTGTGTCGTCGTAAGTGATCCATGCCCAGCGATCTTCCGTAACACGTGCGCCGGCAAATATGCATCGGCCAGCCACGTCAAACCTGTGTGTCGTAGATCGTGACGCCGAAGGTGCGGGTAGCCCAGCTCCAGGACCACCCCGTCCCCGTCGTCGCATCACGCAGGACAGCGGTCGTGATCCGGCCTCTGCCCCGCGGGCGCGCGACCTGAGGCTGAGGTCGACCGGGATCAGAAGGGGATCACGCGGCCAGCGCGGGGGGCGCGGCGGGTGGGTTCGACCGGCCAGGCGAGGTGTTCGAGATGGGCGGTGCGGTGGCGCAGGCAGTGGTGCAGTTGTCCGACCAGCTTCTTGGCGAGATGGCGCAAGGCGGTCTCGTGACCGTCTCC
>JBKPQU010000300.1:0-6920 GCA_046734255.1 Actinomycetota bacterium | reverse complement strand
ACGCCATGGAGCACGGCCTGCTCAGCTGACAGGTGTGCAGGCCGCCTTCCGCCCCGCCCATCCGCACGAACCTCGCCGGTCATTCGGGGGTTGCTCCAGGTGGTGGACCGTTCCAGCCACCCCCATTCGACCGGCGAGGTTCGGGTGGGGGCCGGGCGCGGGGGGCAGGAGGTGAAGACCAACTCCGCCAGATAGGCCAGATAGGTAGGTCTGCCGATGCGACCCGGAGGCGGCCTCCCGCAGGCTCGATGCAGCGGTGGCCGCCAGGCCATCCAGAGCTTGAGGGGCGATCATGTACAGGTTCACCGAAGGATCCAAGGGCGCTGGGGCACCGCCGTTCACGCTGGTCCTCACCCGGCGCTGCGCCGCGCCGGCGGACGCCGTCTACCGCGTGCTCGCCGACCCGCTGTCCCACCTGGAGTGGGGCGGCGAGCGGCAGTGGCGGATGTTCCGGCTGACCAGCCTGGACGCCCCTCCCGGGCCGCTGACCGAGGGCAGCGAGTTCACCAGCACCGGCAGCGTCATGTTCGCCTACCCGAGCAGCGACCGGAACCGCGTGACGGTCGCCGAGCCGGGCCGCACGCTGGAGTTCGTCGCCGAGAACCGGTACGCGCGGCACTGCGAGGGCACCTACGTCAACCGGTACGACCTCACCCCGGACGGCGACGGCTGCGTGGTCACGTTCACGTTCCGGCGGGTGCGGATGGTCCGGGCACCGCTGCACATGCGCGGCCCGTTCCGGCTGATGATGCAGCGGTTCGGTGCGCCGATCATGTTCGGCCGCGGGCTGGACAACCTCGTCCGCGAGGCCGAGGCGGTCGCCGTCGGCTGATCAGCCGGCCTTGGCCGCCGCCCGCCGGCGCTTCGGCGGCGCGACCGCGGCGGCCGCGTCGGGCAGCACCCGGGCCAGGAAGCGGCCCGTGTGGCTGGTGGGGTGCGTGGTGAGGTCCTCGGGGGTGCCGGTGGCGACGACCAGGCCGCCGCCGGTGCCGCCCTCGGGGCCGAGGTCGATCACCCAGTCGGCGCTCTTGATCACGTCGAGGTTGTGCTCGATCACGATCACCGTGTTGCCCTTGTCGACCAGGCCCTGCAGGACGCCGAGCAGCTTGCGGATGTCCTCGAAGTGGAGCCCGGTGGTCGGCTCGTCGAGCACGTAGACGGTCCGGCCGGTCGAGCGCTTCTGCAGCTCGCTGGCCAGCTTCACCCGCTGCGCCTCGCCGCCGGACAGCGTGGGCGCGGGTTGCCCCAGCCGCACGTAGCCCAGACCGACGTCCACCAGCGTCGTCATGTGCCGCGAGATCGCCGGGACGGCGGCGAAGAAGGACGCAGCCTCCTCGATCGGCATGTCGAGCACGTCGGCGATCGTCTTGCCCTTGAAGTGCACCTCCAGCGTCTCGCGGTTGTACCGGCCGCCGTGGCAGACCTCGCAGGGGACGTACACGTCCGGGAGGAAGTTCATCTCGATCTTGATGGTGCCGTCGCCGGAGCAGTTCTCGCACCGGCCGCCCTTGACGTTGAACGAGAACCGGCCCGGCTGGTAGCCGCGGATCTTCGCCTCGGTGGTGGCGGCGAACAGGCGGCGGATGTGGTCGAACACGCCCGTGTAAGTCGCCGGGTTGGACCGCGGGGTGCGGCCGATCGGGCTCTGGTCGACGTGCACGACCTTGTCCAGGCCGTCCAGGCCGGACAGCGACTTGTGCCGGCCGGGGACCTGCCGGGCGCCGTTCAGCCGGTTCGCCAGCGCGACGTACAGGATGTCGTTGACCAGCGTCGACTTGCCGGAGCCGCTCACCCCGGTGACCGCGACGAGGCAGCCGATCGGGAACGAGACGTCGATCCCCTGCAGGTTGTGCTCCCGGGCGCCGTGCACCGTGACCTGGCGGTGCGGGTCGACCGGACGGCGGATCGGCGGCACCTCGATCCGCCGGCGCCCGGACAGGTACTTCCCGGTGAGCGAGTCCGGGTGGGTCAGCAGGTCGGCGACCGGCCCGCTGTGCACGATCTGGCCGCCGTGCTCCCCGGCGCCGGGCCCGATGTCGACGGCCCAGTCCGCGCTGCGGATCGTCTCCTCGTCGTGCTCGACCACGATCAGCGTGTTGCCGAGGTCGCGCAGGCGGGTGAGGGTCTCGACCAGGCGCTTGTTGTCCCGCTGGTGCAGGCCGATGCTCGGCTCGTCGAGCACGTAGAGGACGCCGACCAGGCCGGAGCCGATCTGCGTGGCGAGCCGGATGCGCTGCGCCTCGCCGCCGGACAGGGTCCCGGAGGGGCGGTCCAGGGAGAGGTACTCCAGACCGACGTCGAGCAGGAACCCGAGCCGGGCCTGGATCTCCTTGAGGACCCGCTCGGCGATCTGCCGCTCGCGCGGGGTGAGGTCGAGGTCGGAGAGGAACCCGGAGGTCGCGGCGATCGGCAGCGCGCACACCTCGGCGATCGAGTGGCCGCCGACCAGGACGGCGAGCGACTCGGGCTTGAGCCGGGCCCCGCCGCAGGCCGGGCAGGGCACCTCGCGCATGTACCCCTCGTACCGCTCGCGGCTCCACTCGGAGTCGGTCTCGGAGTGGCGGCGCTGGACGAACGGGACGATGCCCTCGAACCCGGTCGTGTACGAGCGCTCGCGGCCGTAGCGGTTCTTGAAGCGAACGTGCACCTGGTAGTTCTGCCCGTACAGGAGGGCCTTCCGGGCGCGCTCCGGCAGGGCCCGCCATGGGACGTCGACGGAGAACCCGAGATCCTCACCGAGCGCGCGGACGAGCCGGAGGAAGTAGTCGTTCGAGGTGCCGGCCCAGGGCGCGATCGCGCCCTCGGCGAGCGAGAGGTCCTCATCGGGGACGACCAGGTCGGGGTCGACCTCGAGGCGGGTGCCGATCCCGGTGCACTCCGGGCAGGCGCCGAACGGGCTGTTGAACGAGAACGAGCGCGGCTCGATCTCGTCGGTGGACAGCGGGTGGTCGTTGGGGCAGGCCATCCGCTCGCTGAACCGGCGCTGCCGGTCCGGGGAGCCTTCCTCGACGTCGACGAGGTCGGCGACGACCAGGCCCCCGGCCAGCCCCAGCGCGGTCTCCACGGAGTCGGTCAGGCGGCGCTTGGTGGTCGGCCGGACGACGAGCCGGTCGATCACGACCTCGATCGTGTGCTTGAGCTTCTTCTCCAGCTGCGGCGGCTCGGCGAGCGTGACCACCTCGCCGTCGACCTTGGCCCGGGAGAACCCCTTGGCCTGCAGCTCGCGGAAGAGGTCGGCGTACTCGCCCTTGCGGCCGCGGACGACCGGCGCGAGCAGCTGGAACCGGGTGCCCTCGGGGAGCTCGAGCAGGCGGTCGACGATCTGCTGCGGGGTCTGCCGGGTGATCGGCTCACCGCAGACCGGACAGTGCGGGCGCCCGGCTCGGGCCCAGAGAAGGCGCAGGTAGTCGTAGACCTCGGTGATCGTGCCGACGGTGGACCGGGGGTTGCGCGAGGTCGACTTCTGGTCGATCGAGACCGCCGGCGAGAGCCCCTCGATGAAGTCGACGTCCGGCTTGTCCATCTGCCCGAGGAACTGCCGGGCGTACGCCGAGAGCGACTCGACGTAGCGGCGCTGGCCCTCGGCGAAGATCGTGTCGAAGGCGAGCGAGGACTTCCCCGAGCCGGACAGGCCGGTGAAGACCACCAGCGCGTTCCGGGGGATCTCCAGGGAGACGTCCTTGAGGTTGTGCTCGCGCGCTCCGCGGACGATCAGTCGGTCGGACACATGCCTCCTTCGCGGCTGGCCGTGACGTGCGCGGATGTGGGGAAGGTCCGCGGGCAGCGCAGACACCTCCGGCGCCGCACCCATGCTAGGCGGGCCCCCCGACAGTCAGCGAACGCCGCCAGAGCGTCCCCGTCTGCTCCCCCGAGTGCGACGGTCCCGGGCTTTTCGTCGCCTATCGGCCCGCGAACGTCACACTCGCCGATGGGAACCCGGGCAACGTCGCACTGGGCGAGGAGAATTCCCGGTCATGAGCCGGGACACGATTCGCTGGCGACTGCTCGTGTCCGCAGCGGAGGATTTCGAACCGCTGTTCCACGCCCTGTGGGAGTTCGGCGTCCCGGCGGACCCGCAGCCGGGGGCGCGGTCGGCCGACGAGATCAGGGCCGTGCTGTGGGAGCTGATCGACGAGGGCCTGATCGAGCTGTACCAGGGGCAGACGCCGGACGGTGAGTTCGTGCCCGTGGCTGCCGACCGGCGTCCGACGGTCTTCCAGTCCCCCGACTCGTGGCGCGTGTACGAGGACCCGGCCAACGACGTCCGCTACTCCACCACTGCGGCAGGCGACGAGGCAGTGCGCCGGCCTCCGCAGGGGGCCGATGAGCCGGCGTAACTGATCAGTCGGTGCCGGCCTCCATAGCGGCGTCGTCGAGGCGCTCGGAGCCGATGTCGGGCTCGGAGCCGATCTGCGCGATCGGCTCGGCGCCGCCCGGCTCGAGCGTGCCGACCAGCTCCTGCCGGGCGCCGGCGAGGAGGCCCTGGCCGGAGTACAGCTCGAGCTTCTGCCGGGTGTCGGCGATGTCGAGGTTGCGGACGGTCAGCTGGCCGATCCGCTCGACCGGGCCGAAGGCGGCGTCCTCGATGCGCTCCATGCTCAGCCGGTCGGGGTGGTAGGTGAGGTGCGGCCCGGACGTGGACAGCACGGTGTAGTCCTCGCCCCGGCGCAGCCGCAGCCGGACCTCGCCGGTCACGGCGTACCCGACCCAGCGCTGCAGGCTCTCCCGGAGCATCAGCGACTGCGGATCGAGCCAGCGGCCCGCGTACAGCAGCCGCCCGAGCCGGCGGCCGGCCTCCCGGTAGGTCTCGATCGTGTCCTCGTTGTGGACGGCGTTGACCAGCCGCTCGTAGCCGATGTGCAGCAGCGCCATCCCGGGCGCCTCGTAGATGCCGCGGCTCTTCGCCTCGATGATCCGGTTCTCGATCTGGTCGGACATCCCGAGCCCGTGCCGGCCGCCGATCCGGTTGGCCTCGTGCATCAGCTCGACCTGGTCGGCGAACTCGAGGCCGTTGATCGCGACCGGGCGGCCCTCGACGAAGCGGAGGCTGACGTCCTCGGTCGGGACGGGCACCGCGTCGTCCCAGAACCGCACGCCCATGATCGGCTCGACGATCGTCATCGACTCGTCCAGCTGCTCCAGCCGCTTGGCCTCGTGGGTGGCGCCGAGGATGTTCGCGTCGGTCGAGTACGCCTTCTCCTCGCTGGTCCGGTACGGGAGGTCGCGCTCGGCCATCCAGCGGGACATCTCGGCGCGGCCGCCGAGCTCCTTGACGAAGTCCGGGTCGAGCCACGGCTTGTAGATCCGCAGCTGGGGGTTGGCGAGCAGCCCGTACCGGTAGAAGCGCTCGATGTCGTTGCCCTTGAACGTCGAGCCGTCGCCCCAGATCGAGACCCGGTCCCGGCGCATGGCCTGCACGAGCAGGGTGCCCGTGACCGCGCGGCCCAGCGGGGTGGTGTTGAAGTACACGCGGCCGGCCGACCGGACGTGGAACGCGCCGCACATGATCGCGACCAGGCCCTCCTCGACCAGCAGCTGCCGGCAGTCGACCAGGCGGGCCAGCTCGGCGCCGTAGCTCAACGCGCGATCGGGGATCGACGCGACGTCGCCCTCGTCGTACTGGCCCAGGTCGGCGGTGTAGGCGCAGGGGACGGCGCCGTGCTCGCGCATCCAGGCGACCGCCACCGAGGTGTCGAGGCCACCGGAGAACGCGATCCCGACCCGCTCGCCGGCGGGCAACGAGGACAGAACCTTGGACACTGCCCGAGGCTAGCCGCTTCCGGCACCGGTCGTGACGTCGGCACCCCGCTCCGCGACCGCCGTGTCCTTCGCAGAGCCGGCGCCGAGCCGGTCGAGCACCCAGGCGAGGATCTGCGCCTCGTACCCGACCCGGGCGAAACGCCCGGCCGGTCCGGTGTGCGGGCCCTCGCCGAGCTCGGCGCGGAACAGCAGCTCTCCCCCGCTGTCGCCGTCGCCGTCGCCTGCGGCCGCGTCGAGCGCACGCATCCGGGCCACCCACTTCGCCGGCTCGTGCACGAGCACCCGGGGGTCGTTCAGCGCGCCGGTGACCAGCAGCGCGGGACGTCGTCCGGCGGGCGGGTTGTCGTACGGCGCGTAGGAGCGCATGACGGCGAAGTCGTCGGCCCGGCGGGGATCGCCCCACTCGTCCCACTCGGTGATCGTGAGCGGGATGTCCGGGTCGAGCATGCTGCCGATGACGTCGACGAACGGAACCTCGGCGACCACGGCCCGCCACAGCGACGGTGCGAGCGTGACGCTGGCGGCCATCAGCAGCCCGCCCGCGGACAGGCCGCGCGCGGCCAGCCGGTCGGGGGCCGCGTACCCCTCCGCGACCAGCGCCTCGCCGGCCGCCACGAAGTCGGAGAAGCTGTTCGGCTTCGTGTGCAGCCGCCCGCCGAGCCACCACCGGCGCCCGTTCTCCCCGCCGCCGCGAATGTGCGCGATCGCGTACACCGCGCCCCTGTCGAGCAGTGCCGTGACCGCGACGTCGAAGTCCGGGTCGATGTTCGCCTCGTAGGCGCCGTAGCCGTAGAGCAGGCAGGGCGCGGTGCCGTCGACCGGGGTGGACGCGCGGCGCGCCACGGTCACCGGCACCGATGTCCCGTCCGGCGCCCGCGCCTCCAGTCGCCCGGTGACGTACCTGCCCGGGTTGTAGGCCGGGACGTCGTCCCGGTGCCGGAGGCTCCACTCCCCCGTGCCGAGGTCGACGTCCCACCAGGACGCCGGCTCGATCAGCGACGCCGTCCGGACGGTCACCGAGCCGGCGGCGTACTCCTCATTGGTCGCGAGATCGAGCGTGCCCTGCTCGAACGGGCTGGTCAGCTCGTGCCGCAGGGCGCCGTCGTGGCCGCGGATCTCCAGGAGCGTCCGCCCGCCGCGTCGCGCGGACAGCACGAGGT
>JBKPQU010000299.1:0-6557 GCA_046734255.1 Actinomycetota bacterium | reverse complement strand
GCTCCACCCAGGCCTCGGCGGAGCGGACCGTGCGGACCGGCAGGAGCGGTGCGGCCGAGACCCGCACCCGGGCCAAGGCCGCGCGGACCAGCGCCCGCAAGACCACGGCGGCGGCGCGCAAGGCTGCCGAGGACGCCGCGGAGAAGGTCGGCGACTGATGTCCGCCCGTGGGGGCGGGTCACCCGGCTCGCCCCCACGGTTAGGCTTGCCTCATGGTCACCGCAGCCGTGGGTACCGTCCAGTACTTCCTGTTGCTGGCGCTGGCGATCGGGGCACTGGGGTTGCAGGCGTTCGCCCTGGTCGATGCGGTGCGGCAGCGTCCCGCCGTGTTCGCTGCCGCCGGGAAGCTGACCAAGCAGATCTGGACGGCCATCCTCGCCCTGGCGGTGGTCTTCGGTGTCCTGAGCCTGCCGGTGGGCCCGTTCTCGCTCGGCCCGCTCAACTTCCTCAACCTGGCGGCCGTGGTCGCGGCCGGGGTGTACCTGGCCGACGTCCGCCCGGCGCTGCGCCGGATCGCGGGGGGCGGCAGCTCGGGGCCGTACGGCCGCTGGTGATCGAGGCCGACCGGCTGGTGACCTGGCAACTGAACGCAACTGGTTCATTACCCACGGAGACTCCGCCTAGTAGGCTCCTGCCATGACCGAGTTCCAGCCCGGCGGGCGGCGGAGGATCGACCGCGTGCTGGCGCCCGAGTTCCTCCAGGGTCTGGCCGAGGCGTCGCTGCCCGAGGTGCGGCGCCGGCGGGCCGAGGCAAACCAGGAGGAAGTCGACCTGTCCTTCGCCAGGCGGCTCGTCCAGGGCCGGGTGGATCTGCTGCGCGCGGAGCAGGAGCGGCGGCGCGGGGTGGGCCCGCTGGTCGGGGCCCCGCACACCGACGCGGCGATCGCCGAGGCGCTGAAGAAGATCCTCGCCGACGACGAGCGGAACAACCATGGGATCAGCCGCCACCTCGGTGTCGAGCCCACCCGGGTCGGTGAGCATCGGCGCGAGGCTGAGCGCGCGGTCGCCGACGTCACCGCCTCCGACCACGCTGCGATGACCGAGGTGCAACTGGCCGAGGCCATCATCTACCTCGAGGACGTCGAGGCGCGCCTGAGCCGTTCCCGCCGGCAGGTGCAGGAGGTGGTCGACACCCTCACCGAGGAGGTGGCCCGGCGCTACCAGACCGGCGCGGTGTCGATCGTCCAGGCGGCGGAGCGGCTCGATCGCGGAGTGGGTGTCGAGCCGGCCTGAGCCCGAGGCATGCCTGTGGGCCGGCGTCGTTGGGTGGCGCACAGTAGTCGATGACCCTCAGGCAGGTCCTAAGCTTCGCGGGTGGGCCATGACGTGCTTGTCCGGGTGGTGCGTTCCGGTTTCGTCGAGAGCGTCCATCAGGGCAGCGCCGTGGCCCTGGACGCGTCCGGGGCCACGGTGGTCGCGCTGGGCGAGCCGGGCGCCCCGGTGTTCCCCCGATCGTCCGCCAAGCCGCTGCAGGCCGTGGCGATGCTTCGTCTGGGACTCCGACTCGACGGGCCGCTGCTGGCGCTGGCTGCGGCCAGCCACTCAGGCGAGCGGTTCCACCTCGACGGTGTGCGCCGGATCCTCACCGCCGCGGGCCTGAAACCCTCCGACCTGCAGAACAGCAGCGACTACCCACTGGACGACGACGAGCGCTCGTCCTGGCTGTGCGCAGGTCGCGCGCCGTCCGCACTCGCCCAGAACTGCTCGGGCAAGCACGCCGCGATGCTGGCCACCTGCGTGGAGAACGGGTGGCCGACCCTGTCGTACCGCGACCCGGACCATCCCTTGCAGGTCATCATCTCCGAGACGATCGCCGAGCTGGCCGGAGAGCGGGTGGCCGCGACCGGGGTCGACGGCTGCGGGGCGCCGCTGTTCGCGTGCTCACTGACGGGGTTGGCCCGCGCGTTCGCCCGGTTGGCCACCGCACGCCGTGGCACCGCCGAGCAGCGGGTGGCCGCAGCGATCCGCACCTACCCGGAGTGGCTGGGCGGGACCGGCCGGGACGTCACCGCCCTGCTGCGCGCATTTCCCGGGATCATCGCGAAGGACGGCGCCGAGGCGGTCTACGCGGCGGCTCTTCCGGACGGCCGCGCGGCCGCACTGAAGATCGCCGACGGCGGCCAGCGCGCCCGACCGGTGGTGATGGCGGCGCTGCTGCACAAGCTCGGTGAGACCGCGGAACTGCTCGACGAGATGGCCGCGCCGCCGGTCCTCGGCCGCGGTGAGCCGGTCGGCCGGATCAGAGCGGTGCCGATGTGAGGCCGATTGTGCGGCCGATTGCACGGCCGATTGCACGGCCGATCGTGCGGTCGATGTGAGGGCCGTCGTCCAGCGGGTGAGCCGGGCCGCGGTCAGCGTCGGGGGCGAGACCGTGGCGGCGATCGAGGAACCCGGGCTGGCCGTGCTGCTCGGCGTCACCCACGACGACGGCGCGGATCAGGTCCGGTGGATGGCGCGCAAGCTGGCCGAGCTGCGGATCCTGCGCGAGGAGCGCAGCGCGGTCGACGTCGGGGCGCCGGTGCTGCTGGTCAGCCAGTTCACGCTGTACGCCGACCTGCGCAAGGGTCGCCGCCCGTCGTGGAACGGCGCGGCCCCCGCCGCGGTGGCGGAGCCGATGGTCGACGCCGTCGCGGAGGCGCTGCGCGGGCACGGCCTGCGCGTGGCCACCGGGCGGTTCGGCGCGGACATGGCGGTGGAACTCGTCAACGACGGCCCGGTCACGCTGGTGCTGGACAGCGAGACATCCGGCTGAACGGGTAAGGGGCAGGTCATGCGGTTGAGTGTGGTCCCGGGCGACATCACCGCGCAGGACGTGGACGTGGTGGTGAACGCGGCGAACTCCTCGCTGCTCGGCGGCGGCGGGGTGGACGGCGCGATCCACCGGGCGGCGGGGCCGGAACTGCTGGAGGAGTGCCGCCGGCTCCGGGCGACCAGCCACCGTGACGGGCTACCCGTCGGCCAGGCCGTGGCCACCGGCGCGGGGCGGATGACCGCCCGGTGGGTGGTGCACACCGTCGGACCCAACCGGCACCGCGGCCAGACCGACCCTGCGTTGCTGGCCTCCTGCTTCACCGAGTCACTGCGGGTGGCCTCGGGCCTGGGTGCGCGGTCGGTCGCGTTCCCGGCGATCAGCGCCGGCGCCTTCGGCTGGGAGCCGGAGGAGGTGGCCCGGGTCGCGGTTGCCGCCGTCCGGGCCACGGCGGACGACGGCTCGGCGGCGGGGGTGGAGGAGGTCCGCTTCGTCGTGTTCGGCCGAGCCGCGCAGTCCGCCTTCGAGCAGGCACTTGAGTAGCGCTCCGGCGGCCATCGGCTAGCGTCACCTGCGCCGGTGCCCGGGACCAATCGGGACTATCCGGCCCCCGGCCCTGGTTGGGCTAGGGCGGAGGCCGTGCGGCGCGGCCGGGTGGCCGTCGAGGGAGAGCGGATGCCAGTGGTCGGCGAGCAGCCGCGGCGCGTCGCGATGCTGTCGGTGCACACCTCACCACTGGAGCAGCCGGGCACGGGCGATGCCGGCGGCCTGAACGTCTACGTGACCGAGACCGCGCGGCGGATGGCCGAGCGCGGCACCGAGGTCGAGATCTTCACCCGGACGACGTCCGGCGACGTCCCGCCCTCGGTCGACCTCACCCCCGGCGTGGTGGTCCGGCACCTGGTCGCCGGCCCGTTCGAGGGGCTGTCGAAGAACGACCTGCCGGGCCAGCTGTGCGCGTTCGCCGCCGGCCTGCTGCGTGCCGAGGCCAGCCACGACGCCGGGTGGTACGACCTCGTGCACTCCCACTACTGGCTGTCGGGGCAGGTCGGCTGGCTCGCCGCCGACCGCTGGGGGGTACCGCTGGTGCACACCATGCACACGATGGCCAAGGTGAAGAACGCCCAGCTGGCCGAGGGGGACGTCGCCGAGCCCGCAGGACGGGTGATCGGCGAGGAGCAGGTGGTCCGGGCCGCGGACCGTCTGCTGGCCAACACCGGGGAGGAGGCTCGGGACCTGCTCGACCTCTACGACGCCGACCCGGAGCGGGTTGCCGTGGTGCCGCCGGGCGTCGACCTGGACGCGTTCCGGCCGGGTGGCCCGGACGGCCGGCGGGCCGCCCGCCGCCGGCTGGGCATCGACCCGGACGCCGACATGGTGTTGTTCGTCGGCCGGATCCAGCCGCTGAAGGGCCCCGACGTCCTCCTGCGCGCCGCCGCCCGGATGCTCGCCGAGCGCCCGGAACGACGCGATCGGCTGGTCGTGGCCGTCCTCGGCGGGCCGAGCGGCGCCGGGTTGGACCGGCCGGAGGGGCTGGCCCGCCTTGCCGGCGAGCTCGCGCTGGACGGCGTGGTGCGGCTCCACCCGCCGGTGGCCCGCCCGGCGCTGGCGGACTGGTACCGCGCCGCGGATCTCGTGGCCGTGCCGTCGCACAGCGAGTCGTTCGGGCTGGTCGCGCTGGAGGCGCAGGCGTGCGGGACGCCCGTGGTCGCCGCCCGGGTGGGTGGCCTGCAGACGGCGGTGCGGGACGGCGTCACGGGCCTGCTGATCGACGGTCACTCGCCGCAGACCTGGGCCTTGGGGCTGTCCGGCCTCCTGGACGCACCCGGCCGCCGGGCGGGCATGCAGGCCGCCGCCGTGCGGCACGCGGCAGACTTCAGCTGGGACGCCACCGTGGACGCCACGCTCGCGCTGTACTCCGCGGCCCGGTCGCGCTCGGCTCGCTCCCGGCACGCCGGGCTCCGGCGCCCGGCGTGGTTCGCGCCCCGCCCCGTCGTCGGGGTCGGAGCGGTCGCCGTGGCCCCCTAGGTCTGGTCCGGGTCAGAACGCGATCGGGAGGTGGCGGTGGTGACCTCCGGGCGGGAGCGCGCGGAGCAGGTCGTCCGCGAGTGGCTGGCGGGCGCCGGCGTCCAGCACAGCGACGGGTCGCGGCCGGGGGAGTACGTCGTCGAGCTGCCCGGTGAGGCGAAGCTGCGCACGACGGTCTCGATCCTGGTCTCGGAGCGGGCCCTGAGCGTCTCGGCGTTCGTGGTCAGGTCACCCGACGAGAACCACGAGGCCTTCTACCGGTGGCTGCTGGCCCGCAACGCCCGGCTGCCCGGGATCGCCTTCGCCGTGGACGGCGTGGGGGACGTCTTCCTGGTCGGCCGGCTGCCGGTGCAGGGCGTCGACGCCGAGACCGTGGACGCCCTGCTCGGCGGCGTCCTGGCCACCGCCGACTCCTCGTTCAACGACCTGCTGGCGCTGGGCTTCCTGTCCTCCATCCGCCGCGAGTGGAACTGGCGCACGCGGCGGGGCGAGCCGACCCGCAACCTCGAGGCCTTCCGGCACCTGCTCGAGTCCGACGGCGATGCCGGGGGCTGAGGTTAGATTTGCTGACATGCCCGAGCACACGCTGATCCTGCTCCGCCACGGCGAGAGCGAGTGGAACGCCCTGAATCTGTTCACCGGATGGGTCGACGTCCCGCTATCCGAAAAGGGGATCAGCGAAGCGGTCTCCGGCGGCCGCATGCTCGCCGAGGCCGGCCTCCTCCCGGACGTCGTCCACACGTCGGTGCTGCGCCGGGCGATCTCCACCGCGAACCTCTCGCTCGACGTCTGCGACCGGCACTGGATCCCGGTCCGCCGCACCTGGCGGCTGAACGAGCGGCACTACGGCGCGCTGCAGGGGAAGAACAAGAAGCAGACGCTCGACCAGTTCGGCGAGGAGCAGTTCATGCTCTGGCGGCGCTCCTACGACGAGCCGCCCCCGCCGATCGACCCGGACAACGAGTACGCCCAGACCGGCGATCCCCGCTACGCCGACCTCGAACTGATGCCGGCCACGGAGTGCCTGAAGGACGTCGTCGCGCGGATGATGCCCTACTGGGAGACCGACATCGTCCCCGACCTGCTGGCCGGGCACGTGGTGCTGCTGGCCGCGCACGGCAACTCGCTGCGCGCCCTGGTCAAGCACCTCGACCAGATCAGCGACGCCGACATCGTCGGGCTCAACATCCCCACCGGGATGCCGCTGCTCTACCGGCTGGGCGAGGATTTCCGGCCGCAGGTGCCCGGCGGGGAGTACCTCGACCCGGAGGCGGCGCTGGCGGCGGCGGCCGCGGTGGCCAACCAGGGTCGCTAGGCGCCGGTTCCGCCGTAGCCCACGACGTCCCAGCGCTCGCCGGTGACCAGGAACACCACCCTGCGGGCCACCGACACTGCGTGGTCGGCGAAGCGCTCGTAGTACCGGGACAGCAGCGTGACGTCGACCGCCGCCTCCACGCCGTACGGCCACCCGCTGGTCAGCAGCGCTGTGAACAGCCCGCGGTGCAGGCCGTCCATCATGTCGTCGTCGGTCTCCAGCTCGTTCGCCGTGATCACGTCCCGGCTGGCGATGAGGTTGCCGGTCTTCTCGACGATCCGCTCGGCAACCTCCCCCATCTGGATCATGGTGCCGCGCAGCTCCGGCGGGACCGCGGGGTTCGGGTAGCGCATCCGGGCCACCTTGGCGATGTGCACGGCGAGGTCGCCCATGCGCTCCAGGTCGCTGCTCATCCTCAGCGCAGTGATCACCACACGTAGGTCGGTCGCCACGGGCTGCTGCCGG
>JBKPQU010000298.1:0-6211 GCA_046734255.1 Actinomycetota bacterium | reverse complement strand
ACGCTCGCCCCTGTCGTCAACGGTCCTGGCCGGGCCGGCGTGCTCGCGGTGATGCCCCCGGTCCAGCGCAGGTCATGGCGCGGGTCGAACATGAACGCGGCGACGTCGCTGCGTGGCCGTCGCACGACAATCGTCGGTCGGACGTCAACGGCCATGGCGGGATTCCGCCAGCCGGAGAGTGTCTGGTTCGCTGGCCATCACGTGGTGGGGGCGGGGAAGAACGGCTGCGCGGAGCCGGTGGCGGCGTATCGGGCCAGCCGGTCCAGGATAAGCGCCCAGGTCTGAGCGGTGTGCCCCAGATCGAGTTCGGTGTATCCCTCCGCGAAGCCGTAGTGGCGGAAGAGGACGCCCGTTCCGGCCGGAGCACAACGAGGAGACCGTCGCGATGGTCGAGGGCCTGGTCCGAGAGGTGCCCTGACCGGCACGACTGAGCTGAGCAGAACAGAAGCCCCGCGTGGCAGTCGCCCGCGGCCAGGGTGGGGAGGCATGGCCGGCCATGGCCGGCCATGCGGACAGGCTGGCTCAGCCGACAGGAGTGACCGGAACGGGGTGACCCGAGCCGCGAAGGATCCCGAAGTGGGTGCCTCGCCGTTCGGCGGCAGGCATGGCGGCGATGACCAAGCTGCCGTTCCCACCGTTGCTGTTCTCGGCGCTCCTGATCGGCTCCGACGCGCTGGACACCGTCCCGGCCGCTGTCCTCGCCTCGGCCGCCGCGTGGATCGTAACGGCGGCACTCGAACGGCGCTCGGGTGCCGCGGACAGCGATCGCGCGGCCGCGCAGAGCCCTTGACGCTGCGAGAGGTCAGTAGGGGGTGTTCGGACCGGCCCCCGCGCCTGCGTACGGTTCGGGTCGCGGCCCCGTGAGCGCGGCCGAGAGAGCCCGCTGGGCCTCCTCCACCCGCGGGCGCAGGAGCCGCCAGTCGCGCCCGGTGGCCATGGCCTGGTTCTCGGCGTCCAGGGACGCGACCAGATCCTGCAACCCGGCACGGATCTGCAGCGACTGATCCCTTCGCGGCCCTTCCGCGGCTTGCTGGACCAGCAGGTCCCACCGGCGTACCAGGTCGATCAGCGCCGCGCGCAGGGGTGGCCAGGAGAGGGCGCGCTGCCCCGGGTCGTCCGCGGTCAGGACCGCGGGCAGCTGCGAGCCGGTGATCCTGCGGGTGTCCGCCACCAGCGCATCGGCCTCGGCATCCCATGCGGACCGGCGGCGCGACCGCGTGAACAGCCAGGCCCCGAGGCCGGCCGCCGCGGCGAGCAACGCGATCAGCAGGATCCATCCCCAGGTTCCCAGACCGCCGGCCTCGGCGGAGGTGGGCTCGGTGGACGCCGTCGTCGTCGTGGAGGTCGGCAGGGCCGCTGCGGACGTCGACGTCGTGGGCGGGGTCGGCGTCACGGTGACGGTCGATGTCACCGTCGAGGTGACGGTCGAGGTGACGGTCGAGGTCGGCTTGGACGTCTCGGTCTCGGTCTCACTCGCCGTCGGACTCTCCGATGACGTCGCGGTCGCACCCCCGGTTCGGGTCGGCCGCGTGGCCGTCGCGCTCGGCGTCGTCGCCTCGGTGGTCGGGGGGCGGGAGATGGTCAGACCCGTGGTGGGAATCCCGGTGGGCGACGGGAGGCTCCCACCGCCGCCGCATCCGCTGAGCGCGACAACGGCCCCGATCGCGAGGCAGGCCACGCCGGAGAGCGCCTTCGGCATCGTGGTCCCCTTCCGAGTTCCACCGTCAGCCCTGGGATCCTCCCGCGGAACGGTCGAACGTTCTTCACCCGTTCCGGATGAGATCTACCGGTCCGAAAGAGCGCGCCAGGCCTTCCGCCAGCGTGCGCGGGCCTCCTCCGCCGCCACGAGCTCGCGCCCGGCGAGCTCCCCGGCGGTGAACGCGGCCGGGACGGACCGGCAGGTCAGCGCCCACGCCCGCAGCCACGCGGCGGCCAGCACGGCGTCCTGATGGTCGCCGAGCACCTCCTGGAGCGTGGTCGCCGTGCGGCCGAGGGTCCGCGCCCGCCGGCCGACCACCGGCGCTATCGCCTCGGCCGCGTAGCGGACCCGCTTCACGCGGATCCGGACCTCGTGCAACTCGTCGTCCGACGGCCTGCCCTCGGCCGCCTTCACCTGGCGCCGCAGCGCCACCAGCGGCCGGCGGACCAGCAGGGGCAGCACGTCCTTGGCGGGCAGGTCGGCCTCCGGCAGCAGGAGCGGTCGGTTCGCCGCGTCGACCAGGGCGTCGAGCAGGTCGAGGTACCGCGACCCGCGCAGGACCTGGAGCAGCTCGGCGTACGCCTGGGCACGGTCCGCCTGGAGGGTCGACAGGATGCCGCCCGCGCGCCGCCGGGACACCTCGGTCAGCCCGTCCAGCCTCCACCGCATCCGCTCGAGCAGGACGTCCCGGTCGCGCACCGCTCCGAAGGCGCCACCCAGCCAGCCGAGCTCGTCCCGCAGACCGGTCGCCCACGCGGGTTCGACCAGCGTCCGGAAGGTTCGCAGGTCCGAGCGGAGCCGGCGGGTGGCGACGCGGGCCTGGTGCAGGTCCTCGGGGTCGCGGTCGAGCCGCACCCCGGCGTCGTACCGGATCAGCCGCACGACCGAGCCGGCGATCGCCCGGCGAACGGTGTCGGCGGCCGTGGCGCCCGGCGGGAGCTCGGGGACGGACACCTCGGGCGACCCCGACGCGCCCGGTCCGAGCGCGCGGATCACCGTCGGCGTGACCTGCGCGGCCGCGGCTCCCGCCAGGAGCAGCCGCCGCGCGATCGCGTCGAGGAAACCCGCGGGCGTCCCGTCGGTGGGCACCACCTCGAGCTCGCGGAACCTCATCGCGATCCGCCGGCCGTCGAGCACCGAGATCTCGTCGTCGAGGACCTCGGCGAGCACCTGGGCATCCGGGTCGCGCAGCTCGATCCGGCGCCGCAGCGTCTGCAGCCGCGCCTGCCGCCGGAGAACGGCGGTCCGGATGAATCCGCGGACGACGTCGACGGCCTGGTCCGGGGGGCGGCGCTCGGTGCCCGGGAACGTGAGCTGCGCGGCGGGCAGGTGCTTCTCGCCCCCGGCCGGCAGCCTGACCGTCCAGCCCTCGTCGGTCCGGTGTCCCAGGCTCACGCCCCACCGCGCCAGCCGGAGGTCATCGGTGTCGTAGTAGGCAGCCGACAACCGCTGCGGGGCCGCCGTCTCGGCGTCCACACCGTCGGCGACGGCGTCCAGGGCCGGGAGCTGGAACGTGGACGTCGCCACCAGCTTGATCTGTCGGGGCACCCGCCTCTCCCTCGGAACGCGGGATGGTGACGCCATCTAACGTCCCTCGCAGGTCACTTCGCCTCATGCTCGGGGGATGAACTGCGTTCGGTTGGCACCCGCGTGGGGGCAGATCTCACCCGGATGAATATCGCGGGTGGGTGAGGCCTCCCCGTCCGGTCGGCGCGGAGAGTACTCGCGTGACCAGAAGGGGTCGTTCCCGCGGACCCGGGCGGCCGACCACCTACCGGATCGTCGTCCGGAGCGAGCTCAGCGCACGGTACTCGCGGGCCTTTGAGGGGATGACACTCGTGAGCGGAAGCGGCCAGACGGCGATCACGGGGCCCGTGGTCGACCAGGCGCAGCTGCACGGGCTGCTCGACCGGATCCGCGACCTCGGGCTGGAGCTGGTCAGCGTGAGCGCCGCGGTGGAGCCGCCCGCGAACCCGACCGGGGGTCAGACTGCGGATTCCACCCCGCCGGTACCGGGCGCCTGAGGGCCACGACGATGGCCGCAGACATCTCCGCCGCTCCCGCTCCGAGAAGGGACCGGGGCGGCGCGGACGACGAGCGAGCGGTGGCACCCCCGACGCCACTGCGCCCGCGACGCCGGTCGGGCGCAGCCCCCCGGACCACCCCGCTCTGGCTCGTGGCACGCCCGTCGAGCGCGAACGAGACCTTCCTCGCGCAGCTGCTCGAGGGACTCGACTCGCTTTCCACTCCCGTCGTGCTGATCCTGGTCACCCTCGGCGAGGATCGATCGCCGAGAGTTCCGGACGGCGTGATCGCCGCCGGCCTGCACCTGGCCGGCGGCGACTCGGCCGCCACCGCCGCGGCGGCGCCTCCGATGCCGTTCGGCGCCCTGACCGAGCGGGAGCGCACGGTGCTGCACTACCTCCCCAGCCTGATGACCTACGAGGAGATCGCCTCGGACCTCTACGTCTCTGTGAACACCGTGAAGAGCCACGTCAACGGCATCTTCCGCAAGCTCGGCGTCAGCGGCCGGCGTCAGGCCGTGCGGACGGCACGTGAACTGCAACTCCTGTGACGGCGCCGCCCGCCATCTCACCCGGATTGGGTGATCCGACCCGGCGCGCGCGCGTGGACGATAGGGACACCAGCCAAGGTGAAAGGGGAGAGCGGCGGTGACATTCGGCGACTTCTTGTGGTCGATCGTGATCTTCTTCTTCTGGTTCATGTTCATCTGGATGTTCATCGCGATCTTCTCGGACATCTTTCGCCGCGACCTCTCCGGCTGGTCGAAGGCCGGGTGGATCATCCTGATCGTCGTCCTGCCCTTCCTCGGGATCCTGATCTACCTGATCGTCAGGCCGAAGGACGAGCCCTGGGGCGGCGGGTGGCAGGCGCCTCCCGCGGGCGCCAGCGGCTCGGGTGGAGCGGACGAGATCGCCAAGGCGGCCCAGCTGTACGAGGACGGGAAGATCACAGCCGATGAGTTCGAGCACTTGAAGCGGCGTGCGCTGAGCTACTGATCTCGGCGCTCTTCCCTGCCGCGCCGGTCTGATCGGGCCGACTACGCAGAGGTGGAAGCAATGACTGTCGAAGCAACCGCGCAACGATCCGACTGGTACCGCGCCACCGCGGAGGACACCTGCCGCGGCCTGGGCGTCGATCCCCAGACCGGGCTGAGCGCGGCGGAGGTGGCGACGCGCCGGCAGCAGTACGGGCCGAACCGGCTGGCCGCGGAGGCCAAGGAACCGTGGTGGCGGGCGTTCCTCCGCCAGTACCGCGACTTCATGCAGATCGTCCTCGTGGTCGCGGCGGTGATCAGCATCGTCGCGCTGCAGGAGCTGTCCACCGGGATCCTCGTGCTCGGCCTGACCGTGCTCAACGCCGTGATGGGCCTGCACCAGGAGGGCAAGGCGGCGGAGAGCGTCGCCGCGCTGAGCAAGATGCTGATCATCACAGCCCACGTGCGCCGCGACGGGGAGATCGTCGAGGTGCCCGCCGAGGAGCTGGTTCCCGGCGACATCGTCGGGTTCGAGGCGGGGGACAAGATCCCCGCCGACGGGCGGCTGCTGGTGGCGGCGACCCTCGAGATCGAGGAGTCGGGGCTCACCGGCGAGAGCACCCCGGTCGCCAAGAGCCTCGAGCCGGTCACCGGGGACGACGTCCCGCTCGGCGACCGCACCGACGTGGCCTACATGAACTCGCAGGTGACGCGTGGCCGCGGGGAGATGGTGGTCACCGCCACCGGGATGGCCACCGAGGTCGGGCACATCTCGGGGATGCTGAGCCAGGTCCAGGAGGAGAAGACGCCGCTGACGAGGCAGCTGGACCAGCTCACGATCCTGATCGCGATCGCGGCGGGGGCCGCCCTCGTGTTCATCGTCATCCTCGGGCTGATCCGTGGTGAGGACTTCAACGAGCTCTTCCTGGTCGGGATCAGCCTGGCGATCTCGGCGATCCCGACCGGCCTGCCGGCCGTCGTCACGATGCTGCTGTCGGTCGGCACCCAGCAGCTGGCCGCGCTGGGCGCGATCGTCAAGAACCTCCGCTCGGTGGAGACGCTGGGCGCCACGTCGGCGATCTGCTCCGACAAGACCGGCACGCTGACCCTGAACCAGATGACCGCGCGGGAGCTGGTGCTCGCCGGCAGGCGCTACAGCGTCGACGGCGAGGGCTACTCGACCAGCGGCAGGATCCTGAAAGTGGCCGGCAGCGCGGAGGGCTCGCTCGAGCCCTTCCTGCTGCCGATGGCCCTAGCCAATGACGCGGTGATCCGGGACGGCGAGTGCATCGGCGACCCGACCGAGGGGGCCCTCGTCGTGCTGGCCGCCAAGGGCGGGCTGGACGTGGAGGAGACCCGGCGCACCTACCCGCGAGTCGGCGAGGTGCCGTTCGACGCCGAGTACAAGCTGATGGCCACGTTCCACGAGATGGACGACGGCACCGGCACCACGGTGATCCGCTGCCTCGTCAAGGGGGCACCGGACGTCCTGCTCGCCCGCGCCACCACGTACC